>CAZGOX010000034.1:9774-15938 GCA_964527955.1 uncultured Opitutaceae bacterium
CTTCGATCTCCGAGTGGTCAGTCAAGAGTCAAGGTATGACCCCGTGGGCCTCGTCCGCCGAATTTCCTCAGGTACTTGATCGCAACCTCAAAGTCATGAGGCATGGGGGAGCGGACCGTGAACTCCGCCTTCGTGCCCGGGTGGATGAAGGTGAGTTCGCTCGCATGCAGGGCCAGGCGGCCGATCAGGGGCTTCTCCTCGTCGCGGCCCTTGTAGCGGCGCTTGAGGTTGGAGAGCAGCAGGACCTCCGTCGGGTCGCCGTAAAAGGGGTCGTTCAGCACGGGGGCGCCCGCGGCGGCGAGATGGACGCGGATCTGGTGCGTGCGGCCCGTCAGGGGGCGGCATTCGAGGAGCGCATGGCGGCCGAAGCGCTCGAGGACGCGAAAGTCGGTCCTGCATGCCTTGCCGCCGTGCTTGCGGTGCACCCGCATGCGGCCGGGACGCGCGGGATCCTCGCCGAGAGCCAGCTCCATGGTGAATTCTTCAGGCAGGCCGCCGTCGGCGCCGCGAACGGGGTCGACCACCTTCATGACCCGCTCCAGCGGCAGGATCACGACCAGCGCGAGATAGACCTTCCGGACCTCCTTCGACTGGAACTGCCCGGTGAGAAAATCCAGCTCGGGCTTTCCCTTCGCGCAGAGCAGCACGCCGCTTGTGCCCACATCGAGGCGGTGGATGTTGGACACCTGCCGGCCCATGCGCTCGTGGACGAGGCCCATCAGGTTCTCGCGCGACTTGTCCCACCGGTCGGGCGCGACCAGAAGGCCGCTCGGCTTGTCGAAGGCGATGATGGAATCGTCCTCGTGGATCACGGGGGGCAATGGCATATCTATTAGCTATCGGGGTTCATTCGCCTGGTGTCAGCCTCCGAAATCGCGCTGCGGATCGCAAGATCTTGGCATGGGCGATGCTTGTGAACCCCAGTGCCGTCCAAGCAGGGTATTGGGAGGCGCGATGCCGGCCGAACAGGCCGGAAGAGAATAAGTGGGGCCGGCGTTAAGGGGTTATCGCCGGCCCCTTTTCTTTTCCGGAATCCTTCCTGAGTTTCGAGCCACGCAATTCGGAAGTGTCGTGGTTTAACGAACTTTTGACGATTTGGTCCGGGCATTTAACGACCCTGCACCGTCCGGTGGTGTGGTCTCTGCTACGACGTACGCGAACTATGAAATCCTACGAAATCATCCAGATCGTCCTGTTCTTCGCGCTGGGAATCGGGCTCACGCCGGTGGTCGGCCGGTTCATGGCAAAAGTGTTCCAGGGAGAGAGGACATTCCTGCATCCCATCCTCGGCCCCGTGGAGAGGTGGGTCTACAAGCTGAGCGGGATCGACCCGAACCTGGAGACGTCATGGGTGACGTACCTTTGGGCCGTGGTGATCTTCACGACCGTGGGATTCGCGTCGCTGATTACGATCCTGATGACGCAACAGTGGCTGCCCCTGAATCCGAACGGGCTCCCCAACCTCTCATGGCACCTGGCCTTCAACACCGCATGGAGCTTCACCTGCAACGCCGACTGGCAGTCGTACATGGGCGAGTCGACGATGAGCAATTTCTCGCAGACGCTGGGGCTCTCCGTGCACCAGTTCCTGAGCGGGGCGGCTGGCATTGCCGTATTGGCGGCGGTCGCGCGCGGCCTGAAGCGGGCCTCTGCGAAGAGCATCGGCAATTTCTGGACGGACCTGACCCGCTGCACGATCTACATTGTGATTCCAATGTCCGTCCTCTGGGCAATCCCCCTCATGTGGCAGGGCGTGCCCCAGACCTGGAAGGCCTACCCGACCGCGACCCTGGTTGAGCCGTACACGACCCAGGTGCAGAAGACGGACGCCAACGGCAACGTGGTCAATGGGCCGGACGGCAAGCCGGTGATGGTCGACCAGCGGGTCGAGACCCAGCAGATCCCGATCGGGCCAGTTGCCTCCTTCGAGTCCTGCAAGCAGATCTTCACCAACGGTGGCGGCTGGTACGGCGTGAACAGCGCCCATCCCCTCGAAAATCCGACCCCGCTTTCGGATTTTTGGGAGATGCTGGCCATCATCGTGATCCCCATGGCGCAGGTCTACATGTTCGGGCTGATGGTCGCGAACAAGCGGCATGCGTGGACCCTGTACGCGGTGATGCTGGGTCTTTACCTGGTCTCCTTCGCGGTCGCAATCTACTTCGAGAACCAGCCAAACCCCGTCGTGCAGAATATCCATCCGCTGATGGAGGGGAAGGAGCAGAGGTTCGGCGTGATGAACAGCGTCCTCTGGGGAGTATCCTGCACGGCCATTGACAACGGCTCGGTCAATTCCATGCACGACAGCTGGATGCCGCTCGCCGGGATGATGCCGATGTGGAACATCCTCGTGGGCGAGATGCTCTTCGGCGGCGTCGGCTGCGGCATGTACTGCATGCTTTTCCACGTCCTGATCACGGTGTTCATAGCCGGCCTGATGATCGGGCGAACACCGGAGTACCTAGGCAAGAAACTGGGGGCCTGGGAGGCGACCTGGGCCGTGATCGGCGTCCTCGGGCCCAACGCCGCCTGCCTGATCCCTGCCGCGCTCTCCTGCATCGTGCCCTCGGCGCTGGCCAGCATGAATAACGGCGGACCCCACGGATTCAGCGAGGTATTGTACGCTTTCGGCGAAGCCGCCAATAACAACGGAAGCGCCTTCGCCGGGCTGAACGCGAACATCCCGTGGTACGACGTTGCGCTCGGCATCTCAATCATCATCGGCCGCTTCGCGCCGATCGCCGCCGCGCTCGCGATCGCGGGCCGGCTGGCCTCCAAGAGGACGGCCGAGGCCTCAGCGGGCACGCTTCCCACGCATGGGTGGACCTTCGGGCTCACCCTGACCGGCGTCATCTGCGTCGTCGCGGCGCTCACATTCTTCCCGGCCCTCTGCCTCGGGCCCCTTGTCGAGCACGGCCTGATGCTCGCCGGTCGCACGTTTTGATCCATCCAGCACCACTTAAAACATGAGCGCAAAATTTGAAGCCAACTACTCCTCCCTGGTCCGCCAGGCCGTGATCGACTCGTTCAAGAAGCTGAACCCGAAGGACGAGATCAAGAACCTGGTCATGTTCGTCGTCTGGGTCGGCTCGATCTGGACCACGGTGATCCTGTTCCTCCCGCACCAGTTCAACCTGTTCAACGTGCAGATCTGCGTCTGGCTCTGGTTCACCTGCCTCTTCGCCAACTTCGCAGAGGCGATGGCCGAGGGCCGGGGCAAGGCCCACGCCGACGCACTGCGCAAGATGCGGACCAAGACCATGGCCCGCAAGCTGGTCGGCGGCAAGGAGGTGACGGTGGCGAGCCACGAGCTGAAGATAGGCGACCGATTTGTCTGCACCGCGGGCGACCTGATCGCCAACGACGGCGAGGTGGTCGAGGGCATCGCCACCGTCGACGAATCGGCCATCACGGGCGAGTCCGCGCCGGTGGTCCGTGAAAGTGGCGGCGACCGAAGCGCGGTGACCGGGGGCACGCGGGTGACCAGCGACCGGATCGTGATCCGCGTGACGGCCGAGGAGGGCAATTCCTTCCTCGACCGCATGATCTCCATGATCGAGGGCGCACGCCGCCAGAAGACGCCGAACGAGATCGCCCTCAACATCGTCCTCGTGAGCCTGACGGCCCTCTTCATCGTCGTCGTCTTCACACTGCCTCCCATCGCCAAGTACAACGAGGGGCAGGCAAACCAGAAGGACGTGGTCCTCACCTCGATCCCGGTGCTTCTCGCGCTGATCGTATGCCTCATCCCGACCACGATCGGCGGGCTCCTGAGCGCGATCGGGATCGCGGGCATCGACCGCCTGATGCGGCGCAACGTGCTGGCGACCAGCGGCCGCGCAGTCGAGGCCGCGGGCGACGTCGACGTGCTTCTCCTCGACAAGACCGGCACCATTACCCTCGGCAACCGCATGGCGACCGAGTTCATCACCGCCCCCGGCGTATCCGAGGAGGAACTAGCCAACGCGGCCCAGCTCGCATCGCTCGCGGACGAGACGCCGGAAGGCCGGTCGATCGTCACGCTCGCCAAGGAGAAGTACTCCCTGCGCGGGCGCGAGGTGGCGGACGTCGGCATGACCTTCGTTCCCTTCAGCGCCCAGACCCGGATGAGCGGCGTGGACTTCACCGACAGCGCGACTGGAGCCAAGAAGAGCATCCGAAAGGGCGCGACGGAGGCCATTCGCGAATACGCGGCGAAGCTGGGCGGCGGCATGCCCAGGGAGGTCATGGACAAGGTCGAGGAGATTTCCCGCCTGGGCGCGACTCCCCTCGTTGTGGCCGACGGTCCGCGCGTGCTCGGCGTCATCAACCTGAAGGACGTCGTCAAGGGCGGCATCCGGGAGCGCTTCGCACAGCTGCGCAAGATGGGCATCAAGACCATCATGGTGACCGGCGACAACCAGCTGACCGCCACCGCAATCGCCGCCGAGGCGGGTGTGGACGACTTCATCGCCCAGGCCAAGCCCGAGGACAAGCTGGCGCGAATCCGCAAGGAGCAGGAGGGCGGAAAGCTGATCGCCATGATCGGCGACGGCACCAACGACGCCCCCGCGCTGGCCCAGGCCGACGTCGGCGTGGCCATGAACACGGGCACGCAGGCGGCCCGGGAGGCCGGCAACATGGTCGACCTCGACAGCAACCCGACCAAGCTCATCGAGGTCGTCGAAATCGGAAAGCAGCTCCTGATGACGCGCGGGGCGCTGACCACGTTCAGCATCGCAAACGACGTCTCGAAGTACTTCGCAATCCTGCCGGCCATGTTCGGCCTGCTGTACGCGCTCAAGGCCGGCGGGTTTGGGCCCCTGCAGACCTACAACATCATGTTCCTGCACTCGCCCCAGAGCGCGATCCTGAGCGCGGTCATCTTCAACGCGCTGATCATCGTGGCCCTGATCCCCCTGGCGCTCAAGGGCGTCAAGTACCAGCCGCTCGGCGCAAAGGTGATCCTCCGGAAGAACATGCTGATCTACGGGGTTGGCGGCATCCTCGTTCCGTTCCTCTTCATCAAGCTCATCGACATATTCCTGGTGGCCGTGCACCTGGCCCCCTGAAGCGAGTCCCCCACACGAATCTGAAAGGAAACATTCCCATGAAACTCACATTCCAAGCGATCCGGCTGACACTTGTTTTTACCGTCATCACCGGATGCCTTTATCCATTCGTCATGACTGTCGTGGCCCGCGTGGCCTTCCCCGCCCAGGCGGAGGGAAGCCTCGTCCTGCGCGACGGCAAGCTCGTCGGCTCCGCGCTGATCGCCCAGCAGTTCCAGGGAACGAAGTACTTCTGGCCGCGCCCGTCGGCGGTCACCTACGCGACCGTCCCGTCCGGGGCGAGCAACCTGGGACCGACCAGCGCCCAACTGCAGACCAACGTGAACAACAACCTCGCCGCCCTGCGCACGGCCCACCACCTGGCCGCGGACGCGCCGGTCCCCTCGGACCTCGTGTTCGCCTCGGCGAGCGGCGTCGATCCCCATATCAGTCCTGAGGCTGCGCAGTTCCAGATCGCGCGCGTCGCGGCCGCGCGCGGAATTCCCGTGGAAAAGGTTTCGACCCTGGTCGACCAGTTCACAGAGCCCCTACAGTGGGGCTTCCTGGGCGAACCCCGGGTGAATGTGCTGCTGTTGAACCTTGCCCTGGACAAGATGGACTCAAAGGGAGGTTGACCGGACGCTCTCCGGCGGGGAGCGTTAATGCCGAATTAACACTTTCCCCTAACCTCTTAATTGCACGGCAATCGCAGCCAGGGAGTACACTCCCGGGCCATGAGCCCATCCAGTTTCAACCCCCAGGGGCCGGTCGAAGTCATTCGGCCGGCGATCGTCGAGGCTTTCCGAAGGCTCGACCCTCGGAGATTGTGGCTGCACCCGGTGAGCCTCGCAACGGCCCTTGCCGCAGCGGTCGCGACGTTTGCCTGGGCCGTGGGGGCTGCCGCCGGACGGCCCGGGATCATCACCCTGTTGGTCGCGCTCGGCTTGTGGGCCGAGGTGCTCGCGACCAACTACGCCGAGGCAATTGAGGTGGTACGGGGTCGGGCCCATGCGGCGAGGCTTCGCCGGTCGCGCGGCCGCATGCACGGTCGCCGGCTGCGCAACGACCTTGAGGAGCGCGTGCCCGCGTCCGATCTCAAGCGCGACGACATCGTCGTCTGCGAGTCCGGCGACA
>CAZGOX010000035.1:0-15609 GCA_964527955.1 uncultured Opitutaceae bacterium
CTACCTCCGAGCGCCGGTACAACCTGACCCCTTCCATGACGCAGAATGCAGGTGCAACGGGGCAGCCTCCCGGCTACTCTGGTGGGCGATGAGCTTCAATTTCGACAGCCCGCCGGACCGGAGGGGCACCGACTCCCAGAAGTGGCAGCGCTATGCAGGCCGCGATATCCTCCCCATGTGGGTGGCCGACATGGACTTTGCCTCTCCGCCAGCGGTCGTCGACGCCCTGCGCCGCCGCGTGGAACACGGAATCTTTGGCTATGCCCGACCGGTGGCGTCCACGGTCGAGGCGGTGGTCGGAGCCCTTGAACTTCGCTATGGCTGGCGGGTCGATCCCTCGTGGATGGTGTGGCTGCCCGGCCTTGTGTCAGGGTTGAGCGCCGCGATCGAGGCCTATTCCGAGCCGGGCGACGAGGTCCTGTGCCTGACTCCCGTCTATCCCCCGTTCATGCGTTCACCCAGGAACCGCGGGCGCGTCGCAGTGAAGGTCCCACTGGCCCTGAGCGAGGCCGCAGGCATGCCCCGAGCCTGTCGAGCGGGCCGAGTCGAAGGGCTCGCTCAAGGGCAGGCCCCAACCCCTTCCGGCACATGGACGATCGACTTTGAGGCCCTGGACCGGGCGGTGACGCCCCGATCGAAGATTCTCATCCTCTGCCACCCGCACAATCCCGTCGGGCGGGTGTGGAGCCGCGAGGAGCTGCACCTCGTCAGCGACTTTTGCGCCCGGCGGGGGCTCCTGCTTTTCTCGGACGAAGTCCACTGCGACCTGATGCTCGATGGAGGAACCCACCTGCCGACGGCCTCCCTTTCCCAGGCGATCGCCGCGCGCACCGTGACCTTCATGGCCCCGAGCAAGACCTACAACCTTCCCGGGATGGGAACCTCGATCGCGATCATCCCCGACGAGGGCCTGCGCGCGCGCCTCGTGCGCGCCGCGGCGGACATCGTGCCCGAGGTGACCGTGCTGGGCTATGTCGCGTGCGAGGCGGCCTACCGCGACGGCGAACCGTGGAGACAGGCCCTGCTTGCCTACCTGAGGGGCAACCGGGACCTAATCCTCGACTTCGTGGCGCGCGAGTTGCCGGGTGTGCGGATCGACGCGCCCATCCAGGCCACGTACCTCGCCTGGCTCAACGTCGAGAAGATCGGCCTGCCGGCGCCTGCCGCCCATTTCGAGGCCCATGGCGTGGGCCTGAGCGACGGCGCCCCCTTCGGCGTGGCCCCCGGGCGCGCCGTGCGACTCAACTTTGGCTGCCCGAGGTCCACCCTGGTCGAGGCGCTGGGCCGCATGAGAGCCGCCGTGGCCGCCCGGCCGTCCTCGTAGGCTGCGGAGCCGCAAGCCTTGCATTGCCATGCGCCTTGGACTGCACGAGCTCTCCTCGAACCTGTTCCTCTCGCCGCTGGCGGGCTATACCAACCTGCCGATGCGCGTTACGTTGCGCGAACTGGGCGGCCTGGGTTGGGCGACGACCGACCTCGTGAGCGCGAAGTCCCTGCTCATGCGGAACCGCACGGCCCTGAAGCTGGTGGAGACCTGCGCAGCCGACCGGCCACTGTCCATACAACTTTTTGGGAGCGATGCGGCCGACATGCGTGCCGCCGCCGTCCTGTGCGAGGGTCTTGGCGTCCAGGGAGTGGACATCAACATGGGATGCCCGGCCCGGAAGGTCGTCAACAGCGGCGGCGGTTCCGCCATGATGACCGAGCTTGGCAGGACTGCGGACCTTGTGCGGGGCATGGTTGAGGCCGTGCGCATCCCGGTCACCGCCAAGATGCGGCTGGGCTGGGACGAGGACAATCTCACGGCGCCGGACCTTTCGCGCGCCCTGGAGGAAGCCGGCGTGGCGGCGATCTTTGTCCACGGACGAACGCGCGCGCAGGGCTTTGCGGGAACGGTGAACCTGGCCGGCATCCGCGCGGTCGTCCAGGCCGTGCGCGCCATCCCGGTTGTCGGGAACGGCGACATCACGACGCCGGACGCGGCGAAACACATGCTCGAGGAGACCGGCTGCGCCGGCGTGAGCATCGGGAGGGGAGCCTTTTACGACCCGTGGATCTTCCTGCGGACCGAGCGCTACCTTCGCACCGGCGAACTTCTGCCCGAGCCCGACTTTGCCGAGCGCGTGCGCGTGATGAGGCGCCACTTCGAGAGGCATTGCGAGTTCTACGGCGAGGCTCACGGCGCCCGCCTCTTCCGCAAGGTCGGGCCCTGGTATGCCCGGGGCTTTGGGCCCTCCAAGCACTTCAAGCAGCGGGTGATAACCATCTCGTCGCGGGCTGATTTTGAGGGAGCCCTTGCCGAATTCATGGTCTGGAGGGCGCCCTTCTGCGACGAGCGGGGGGATCTCCTGCCCAAGTACCGTCCGGAGCCTGCCCGGGCATCCTTTATGGAACCCGGGCCCGGGACCGACGCCGCCAGCCGCGGTGCCATCCCGGTTCCCAAGGGACCGGTCGATGTCTGGTGAGAACCGCCGGGAATTGAAAAAGGATGATTCTCTGTTGCAACACCGGGCCCTCGCGCTTGTCCTCGAAGGCCTCCGCATGAAACGAATCTTCCCCGCCGCCCTGGCTGCTCTCGTCCTGACCGTGGGTTCCGGCTGCCATTACTTTCCCCACTTCAAGAGGAAGCCAAAGCTGCCGAAGGAAGACCAGGCGATCGCTGCCCCGATTGAACGGGAGTTCCAGAAGCGCTGGATCGAAAAGCGGGCCGGCGATCTCGTGGCGGCGGGACTGGCCGCCGATGCGGCACATGCCCAGGCGACCGAGGAGTTCCAGGCGCAGTTCAGCTACGCCATCCCCAAGCAGAAGCCCTGATCACTGCTCCCGGTCCACCCCGATCAGATGGACCTCGAAGACGAGCGTGGAATCCGGGGGAACACGGGGTGCGTGACCCCGCGACCCGTAGGCAAGCTCCGGCGGGAGGATCACCATCCACGTTGATCCCGGCCTCATGAGCTGGAGGATCTGGTCCCAGCCGGTGATGACTTCCCCCCTCCCAAGCCGGAAATTGTAGGGATGCTTGGGGTCAAGGTCCTCTTCGAACATCCTGCCCTGCAATAGGGTGCCCTTGAAAAGCACGGAAACGATGTCGCCCGGCTTGGGGGGCTGGCCGTCGCCAGGATGCTCGATGATGTAGCGGATCCCGGTGTATGTCTTTTTTGCCTGGGGCCACGTCTTTGTGACGTAATCCAAATCGTCGGGCGGCAGCTTCTCGCGCTGTGCGTGCAGGGCGGTGGCGGGCGCCACCAGGACAAGCAGGGAAATCAGGGTAAGGCAGCGCACGAGACCGGGGATTCATCCATCCGATCGGGAAGCGGTCAAAACTTTTCGAAAAAAAGGACGGGACCCCGTTGGGGTCCCGTCCCTTGCAAAGTTACCTTGGGCTGGAGCAGCTCTTAGTAACGGCGCTCGCCGCGGTCGCGATGACCGCCGCCGCCGCCAAAGCCGCGACGCTCGCCGCCGAAGCCGCGACCGCCGCCGCCGCCGCCGCCAAAGCCGCCGCCGGCCGGACGCTCTTCCTTCGGACGGGCCTCATTGACCGTCAACTGACGGCCATCGAGCTCGGTGCCGTTGACTTTCTCGGCAGCCGTCTTGGCCTCCTCGGCCGTCCCCATCGTGACGAATGCGAAGCCGCGCGGGCGGCCCGTCATCCGGTCAACCGCGACGTAAACGTCCGTAACGGCGCCAAATTGGCCGAAATGCGAACGAAGGGCGTCTTCGGTGGTCTTGAAGGAGAGGTTTCCAACGTATAGTTTGGAATTACTCATTAGTGTGATTTCGTAGAGTCACCGTCCGCTGCCAGTCCGTTCCCAACCTTGGGTTTCGAAATCATCACTTAAGCTACCTGCTCAGCCAACGACTCACCAGAAACTGTCACCAAAACGCTATCTCTATCGATAAACTCTTACATGCTCCAACCAGCCACACCAGGCAAGTTAAATCCGCGGGGGGGGGTCTGCCCCCCGAATTCGGTGCCTCTTTTCAACTGGCTTTCCGCGCGTGGAGCGGGGGTCCTGCTGCACCCAACCTGCCTGCCGGGCGTGCAGGGCGTCGGCGTGTTGGACGGCGCGGTGGAGTCCTTCCTCGACCTTCTCGAGGCCGCGGGGATGAGCACTTGGCAGATATGCCCTCTCGGACCCACGGGGTACGGCGACTCTCCGTATCAATGCTTCTCCGCCTTCGCCGGGAACCCCTATCTCATTGACCTGGGCGCTTTGGCGGCCCGGGGCCTGCTCGACGCCGGCGATGTCCCCTTCCCCGGCCCATCCGATCCGGGCCGGGTCGACTTCGGTGGGCTCTATCGTGTGAAATGGCAGGTTCTGAGGAAGGCATTCGATCGGTTTCGCCGGTCGGGCGAGCCTTCGCTCGACGGCGAGAGTTTCGCGGCCTTCAAGGCACGCCAGGCGGCCTGGCTCGAGTCGTATGCCCTCTTCCGCGCGCTGAAGGACCACCACGGCGGACGGCCGTGGACCGACTGGCCGGAGGACGCCCGCGACGTCGCGGCAGCCTCGCGTTCGCCGCTCCGCCTGCGCCTTTCGGCGGAGGTCGAGGCGCATCAGTTCTACCAGTACGTGTTCTTCGCCCAGTGGCGCCGTGTGCGGGCCGCCGCGGCGGCCCGCGGCATTTCGGTGATCGGGGACCTTCCGATCTTCGTTGCGGCCGATTCGGCCGATGTGTGGGCGAATCCCGGACTTTTCGAGCTCGACCCGGCCACGGGGAGGCCGGTCGCCGTCGCCGGCGTGCCCCCGGACTACTTCTCGGCCGACGGCCAGATGTGGGGCAACCCGCTCTACCTATGGGAGCGGCATGCAGCCGACGGCTACGCCTGGTGGAAGGACCGGCTGCGCGCCTCCTTTGAGCTCTACGACGTGGTGCGCATCGATCACTTCAGGGGCTTCGACGAATTCTGGCGCATCCCCCTGCCCGCCGAGAATGCACGCACCGGGGAGTGGAAGCCCGGGCCCGGGTTGGATCTGTTCCGCGCGATCCAAGGCGCCTTCCCCGATGCGAGGATCATCGCCGAGGACCTTGGCGTGCTCACGCCGACCGTTGTGGCCCTGCGGGAGGCGACCGGGCTGCCCGGAATGGCGGTGCTGCAGTTCGCCTTCGGCGGCAAGGCGGACAACCTGTACCTGCCGCACAACCTGGTCCCCAACTCGGTGATCTACACCGGCACCCACGACAACGACACCACGCTGGGATGGTACGCCGCCGCCGACGAGCCCACGCGGGACCATGCGCGGCGTTACCTGCGGGTGGGCGGCGCGGAGATCGGATGGGACTTGGTCCGCGCGGCCTATGGCTCCGTGAGCCGCCTCGCCGTGATCCCCTTCCAGGACCTGCTGTCGCTTGGCTCCGAGGCCCGCTTCAACACGCCCGGGAGGCCCCAGGGCAACTGGCAGTGGCGGTTCAGCGAAGCCCAGGTCGCCGGCCTTGGAGGCACGGCCGCTTACCTGCGCGAACTCGCCGGGCTCTGCGGCAGATTGAGCCAGACGCAGGAGGCCGGTTCGGCAAGAAACAGGTAGGGACGCGCGGCCCGCGCGTCCGGGCCCGCGAACGGCCATGAAGTCTTCCCGGACGGGCGGGCCGCCCGTCCCTACCTCGAAATGCCGGCTCAGGCGGGGGCCGAGGACGCCCGCCGGCGGGCTTCCTTTAGGATGGCGAGGAGGGCGGCGAAATCCTCGTCGCGTGTGCGGCTCTCGATGATGTAGTCGAACTTGGGCGCCTCCCGGAGTTCCTTGTCGGCCGTGGCCATGCGTCGGGCCACCTCGGCCTCGTCGTCCAGCCCGCGCCGGTGGATCCGGGCCAGCAGCCTCGGGCGCTCCACGAGGATGAACACGGTGGCCAGCGCCCGCCCGAGGATCGGGCGCGTCTCGGCCGCGCGACGGATGTTGTCGACGCCCTGGACATCCACGCTCAGCACAAGGTCGATGCCCTGGGACAGGGGCCCGATCACGCTCGACGCAAGGGTCCCGTACCGCCGGTCGCCGTGCACCCACGCCCATTCGAGAAAGTCCCCGGCGGCAACCCTGGCGTCGAACTCCGCCGGCGTGAAGAAGTGGTAGTGCACTCCGTTGACCTCGCCCTCGCGCGGCGAGCGCGTCGTGGAGGTGACGACCCGCGAGAACCCGAGACCCGAGGCCACCAGCCGGTCGCAGAGCGTGCTCTTGCCGGATCCGGATGGGCCCGCGACGATCAGGAGGATCGGCGGGTGGGTGTCGGAGTGGTGGGGCGCGTTAATAGGTGAAAGCGATGATCGCCAGCAGGAGCCCGTACGCGGCAAGGAAGCCGCCAAGGCCCCGGCTGCGCCCGGGCCGGGCAAAGAGCCACTCAAAAAAATCACGCATCCGCCAGGGCTGGGTTCCCAGCCAGATGGCCAGGACAATGCACAGGTACACGAACACCTTCAGGAAATAGACCTGCGGGTGGTTCCAGACCATGTACCCCGCCATCAGGACGGGCCAGGCCCCGAGCAGCACGAGCACCGCAAGTCCGCGCACGGCGAGGAAATCCGGCACGCACTTGAACGAGAGGGCGGCGATCGCCGCGAAGGCAAACAGAAGAGGGACGCGGTAATCGCCGAAGTCCGCCGGCGAAAGATGCCAGACATTGTCGAGAAACCACAGGGCGGCGGCCCCGAACAGGAGGTAGGACGCCGCGGGGGACCGGGGCATCGACTTCAGGGCGGCAATCCAACCCTGGCTCCCGAGCAGCAGCGGAAGTCCCAGGGCAAAGAGAAGAAGTCCGGGAATCAGGGTTGCGACGCTGAGGGACATGGGGATTAGCGGTCGGGAATCAGGAGTGGAAGTGCCGGGATTGGGGCCCTGTATGGGCGGGAAGCCCGGAAGGCTCAATCATCAACTCGCCGTACAGGGTGCTCACGCTCGTGCGGGAAACCCGGAGCCGGACGAGCGAACCAATCAGTTCCGGGCCGCCCTCGAAGACCGCGATCCGGTTTCCTCGGGTCCGCCCGGAGAGGCGCAGGCCGGTCCGGTCCCGTCCCTCCACGAGGACCTCCTCGACGGTCCCGACCAGCGAGCGGTTCCGACGGACAGAGTTTTCGCGGAGGAGGTCGAGTAGGATGCCATTCCGGGCCTCCTTGACCGCGGGAGCCACCTGGCCGTCCATGTCGGCGGCGGGGGTGCCGCTGCGGACGGAGTACTTGAATACATAGGCCATGTCGTAGCCCACGGCCTCAAAGAGCGAGCGGGTGTCCCCGAAATCCTCGTCCGTCTCCCCGGGAAAGCCGACGATGATGTCGGTTGAGAAGTACAGGCCCGGCCGCGCGGCGCGGAGCGCGGCGACGATCTCCAGGTAGCGCTCCCTGGTATAGGGGCGGTTCATGGCGCGAAGGATGCGGTTGCTGCCCGACTGGACCGGCAGGTGCACATAGTCGCAGAGCTTGGGCAGGCGCGCGTACGCCGCCACGAGGTCGGGCTTGAAGCCCCGGGGGTGAGGGGACGTGAAGCGTATGCGCTCGATGCCGTCGAGGTCGTGGATGCGCTCGAGCAGCTGGACGAACGGGGACGCGCCGCCCACGCCCGCGTAGTCGCGCCGTCCGTAGCTTGTCACGATCTGGCCGAGGAGCGTGATCTCCCGCACCCCGCGGCCCGCGCGCTCCCGGCACTCGGCCACGATCTCGTCCATCGGGCGGGAGCGTTCGTCGCCGCGTGTCTTCGGCACGATGCAAAACGAGCAGGACATGTCGCATCCCTGCTGGATCGACACAAAGGCCGTCACCGGCCGTTCCCCGGAGTCGAGATGGTCCCGGATCGCGCCCTGGGAGCCGGCCTCCTCGGCTATGTCGACGAGCGTCTCCCCCACCGGGACGCCCGCCCCGCGCGCGGCCCGCAGGTTGTCGAGGTATTCCGGCACGCGGTGGAACTTCTGGGTGCCCACGACAAGGTCGAGGTCGGGCAGCCGGTCGAGGAGCTCGGCGCCGCGGTTCTGCGCCATGCAGCCGAGGATGCCCAGGATGAATTCCGGGTTCCGGCGCTTGCGCGCCTGGGCCTCGCCCGCCTTGGAGATGGCCTTCTGTTCCGCCGCGTCCCGGACGCTGCAGGTGTTCAGCAGCAGGATGTCGCACTGGTCCTCGGACCCGACGATCCGGTACCCGCGTGCGCGCAGCATCGCCGCGACCGCCTCGCTGTCCCGCTCGTTCATCTGGCATCCGTAGGTCTTGATGAATACGCGGTTCATGGGCCGGGAGACGCTGATAGACGAGCCGGGGACTGCGTATGGGCCTGCAAGTATTCCCGGACGGGCGGGCCGCCCGTCCCTACCTCGAGGCCTATTTCCGGCGGCGCTTGACGCCGAGCTGGGCCACGGAGAAGCGGACCACGCCCTCGAGGCGCTCGATCTCCGCGGGATCGAGGACGTCCTTGGTCCGCAGGGCCTCCTCCGCGCGCTTCATGGCCGTCTCGGCCGCGTGCTCGTCGATCCTCTCCTCCTCGATGGCGCTCTCCGCGAGGACGGAAACCTTGTCCGCCACGATCTGCGCGAAGCCGCCGCTCACCGCGAGGAGCAGGGTCGCTGCCCCCTTCGTCACCTTGAGCTCGCCGGAGTCCACCTGCGTGAGCAGGGGGATGTGGCCGGGCAGGACGCCGATCTCCCCGTCCACGGTCGGGATGACCACGGAGTCGATGGTGTCGGAGTACACCCGGGCCTCGGGCGTGACGATTTCAAGGGTGAGGGCCATGTTCTCGGCGGGTTACTTCTTTGCGGAGCCGGTCACCTCGTCGATGCCGCCCTTCATGTAGAAATCCCCCTCGGGCACGTCGTCGAGCTGGCCGTCGAGGATCATCGCAAACCCGCGGACGGTCTCCTTGACGGGGACGTACTTCCCCGGCGTGCCCGTGAACACCTCCGCCACCGCGAACGGCTGGGAGAGGAAGCGCTGGACCTTGCGCGCCCGGTACACGGTCTGCTTGTCCTCGGGCGAGAGCTCGTCCAGGCCGAGGATCGCGATGATGTCCTGGAGGTCCTTGTAGCGCTGGAGCACGCGCTGGAGCTCGCGCGCAACCCGGTAGTGCTCGTCGCCGACGATCGACGGCTCGAGGGCCTTGGAGACCGAGGCGAGGGGGTCGACAGCCGGGTAGATTCCCAGCTCGGCGATGGACCGCTCGAGCACGATCGTCGAGTCGAGGTGGGCGAACGTGTTGGCCGGCGCCGGGTCCGTCAGGTCGTCCGCCGGCACGTACACGGCCTGCACGGACGTGATCGATCCCTTCTTGGTCGAGGTGATGCGCTCCTGGAGCACGCCCATCTCGTTGGCGAGCGTCGGCTGGTAACCCACGGCCGACGGCGAACGGCCGAGCAGCGCGGAAACCTCGGATCCGGCCTGCGAGAAACGGAAGATATTGTCGATGAAGAGCAGCACGTCCTGGTTCTTCTCATCGCGGAAGTACTCGGTCATCGCGAGTGCCGAGAGGGCCACGCGCATGCGGGCGCCCGGCGGCTCGTTCATCTGGCCGTACACCAGGGCGACCTTCGACTTGCCGAGGTCCTTCTGGTCGATCACGCCCGCCTCCGACATCTCGTGGTACAGGTCGTTGCCCTCGCGCGAGCGCTCCCCCACCCCGGCGAACACCGAGTAGCCGCCGTGGGCCTTGGCGATGTTGTTGATCAGCTCCAGGATGACGACGGTCTTGCCGACGCCGGCCCCGCCGAACGCCCCGGCCTTTCCGCCCTTGATGAACGGGCAGATCAGGTCGATCACCTTGATCCCCGTCTCGAGGATCTGGGCCTTGGTGTCCTGCTCCGCCAGCGCGGGAGCCGGGCGGTGGATGGGATACCTCTTGTCGAATTTCACCGGGCCGCGATTGTCCACGGGCTCGCCCGTCACGTCGAAGATCCGGCCGAGCACGCCCGCCCCCACCGGCACGGAGATGGGGCCGCCGGTGTCGACGACCTCCATGCCGCGCTTGAGCCCCTCGGACGATGACATCGCGATCGAGCGCGCGCGGCCCCCGCCCAGGTGCTGCTCGATCTCAAGCGTGAGCTTCTCCTTCTTGCCGGCGACCGTGAACTCGACGGTGAGCGCCTGGAAGATGGGCGGGATCGCGTGTTCGGCGAATTGAACGTCGACCACGGGGCCGATGACTTGGATGATTTTACCTGAGTTCATGGGAAGGTGGAGGGAAAGGGTTGAAGGCGCGAGGGTCCGGCGTCACGCCGAGGCGAATTGAGCGGCCGCAATTTCCAGGATCTCCTGGGTGATGCCGGCCTGGCGGGCCTTGTTGTACTCGAGGGTGAGCTCCCCGAGCAGCTTCGTGGCGTTGTCCTTCGCCGTCTTCATCGCGACCATGCGGGCGCTGTGCTCCGAGGCCTTGCCGGAGAGCGCGAGCTGGTAGATGTGGCGGTTGACGTAGAAGGGAAGCAGGGCGTCGAGCACCTGCGAGGCGCCGGGCTCAAAGAGCATCTCGCGCTGCTCGGCGGCCCGGGCGCGGGCCGCGTCGGCACCGGAGGAGAGGTGGTCCAGGAACTCGCGCAGGCTGTGCAGCGGGAGGATGGGCCGGACGACCGCCTCCTGCACCAGCGTGTTCTTGAACCGGGAGTAGATCACCTCGATCGAGTCGATCGCGCCCTCGAGGAACTGCTTCACCATGAATTCCGCGGCGGCCTTCACCTCCGCGAACGGGACGCGGTCGTGGACGGGGAAGTCCGCGACCAGGCTGCGCTTTGTCCGGGCGAGGAACTGGGAGCCCTTGCGGCCGATGGAGCAGAACTTCGCCGGCGTCCTGATGTCCGCGACGAGCTTGAAGAGATTGGAGTTCAAGGGCCCGCACAGGCCCTTGTCGCTCGTGATCAGCAGGACCCCGCGGGTCGTGATCGGCCGCTCCACCAGGAAGGGATGGCTCGACACCTCGTTTTGCTGCGCCAGGGCCGCCAGCATGTCGGCCAGGAGGTTGGCGTAGGGCTGCCCGCCGAGCGCCACCTGCTGGGCCCGCTTCATCTTCGACGCCGCGACCAGCTCCATCGCCTTCGTGATCTGGCGGGTGTTCTTGACCGACTTGATGCGCCGGCGGATGTCGCGGGTGGAGGCCATGGAGGGGAGCTTGTCTTGCCCGGGCGGGTTGGCGTCTCAGCCTGTTCAGGCGCTGTAGCCGGCCTTCCACGCCTCGCATGCCGTCTGGAGCCTGGCTTCCAGGTCCTTGTCGAGGGCGGCCTTGTTGCGGATGTCGGTGAGAAGGGCGTCCTGCCGGGTGGTGAAGTAGGTCTTGAGGGCCGACGCGGCTTCCTGGACCTTCTTCACGTCGATCGCCTCGAAGAAGCCCTTCTGCATGGCGAAGAGGACGGCCACCTGCACCTCGATCGGGATCGGATTGAAGGCGGGCTGCTTGAAGAGCTCGACGATGCGGGATCCGCGGTCCAACTGGGCCTTCGTCTTGGCGTCGAGGTCGGAACCGAACTGCGCGAACGCGGCCAGCTCGCGGAACTGGGCGAGCTCGCCCTTCAGCTTTCCGCCGACCTGCTTCGTCGCCTTGATCTGCGCGGCGGATCCGACGCGGGACACCGAGAGGCCGACGGAGACCGCGGGGCGGATGCCCTGGTTGAACAGGTCGGTCTCGAGGAAGATCTGGCCGTCCGTGATCGAGATCACGTTGGTGGGAATGTAGGCGGAGACGTCGCCCGCCTGGGTCTCGATGATGGGCAGGGCCGTCAGCGAGCCCTTGCCGTCGAGGCGCGCGGCCCGCTCGAGGAGGCGGCTGTGGAGGTAGAACACGTCGCCGGGATAGGCCTCGCGGCCGGACGGGCGCTTCAGGATCAGCGAGATCTGGCGGTAGGCGACCGCGTGCTTGGAGAGGTCGTCATAGACGATCAGCGCGTCCATGCCGTTTTCCATGAACCACTCGCCCATCGAGGCGCCCGAGTAGGGCGCAATGTACTGGTTGGCGGGGTTGTCGGCCGCGGGGGCCGCCACGATGATGGTGAATTCCAGGGCCCCTGCGGCCTCGAGCGCGCTGATGGTGCGGACGACGTTGGAGTTCTTCTGCCCGATCGCCACGTAGATCGAGTAGACCGGGCGGAACTTCGGGTCTCCCGAGGCGAGCCCGACCTTGTTGATCTTCGCCTGGTTGATGATCGTGTCGATCGCGATGGTCGTCTTGCCGGTGCCGCGGTCGCCGATGATCAGCTCGCGCTGGCCGCGCCCGATCGGGATCATGGAGTCCAGGGCCATGATCCCGGTGAACAGGGGCTGGCTGACGGACTTGCGGACGATGATCCCGGGGGCGATCTTCTCCACGGGGTAGAACTCCGTGGCCTCGATCGGGCCCTTCGCGTCCACTGGGCTGCCCAGGGCGTCGACCGCCCGGCCCAGGAGCGCCTTGCCGACGGGCACCGAGAGAAGCCTGCCCGTGGTCGAGACCTCGTCGCCCTCCTTGAGCTTGGCGATGTCGCCCAGGATGACGCAGCCCACCTCGTCCTCCTCAAGGTTGAGCGCGATGCCGATGGCGCCGCCCGGGAACTGGACCATCTCGTTGTACATCACGTCCGAGAGGCCGTCGATCTTGGCGACGCCGTCGGCGATGGTGCGGATGATGCCGGTGTTCTTCTTGACCGCGCGGTTGGATAGCTTCGCGATCTGCTGTTCGATTTGTTCGAGGACGTTGCTCATGGCTCGGGGGAAGGGTTGTGGACTGGGGCCGGCGGGAAGCGGGTGGAATCGGTCAGACGGACTCGGCCAGGCCGGCGAGATGGCCGGCGATCGAGGCCTCGTACACGTCGTCGCCCACCCGCACGCGAAGGCCCGCCACGAGGGCGGGCTCGGGCCGGGCGACGGCCGCGATCGGGCGGCCGTACCTCGCGGCGAGGGCGGCGGCGACATTGTGTAGTGTAAATTCAGATACGGTTCCCGCGTGCTCGACGACGGCCCGGCCCCGGGCCACCTCGGCCGCGACCAGCCGCTGGTATGCCCGCAGGGTCCCCAGGCGGTCGGCCGGCGGGTGGGCCTCCAGGTAGGCGAGGACGCCCTCCACGCGCTCGGTCGACAGGGTGCCGTCGACGACGCTCAGCTGGAAGAGCTGGCGGGCGAGCTGCTGGGCCTGTTTCCCCCGGGCGCTCATAGCCTGCCGCTGCCGACGTCCTGGGCCAGGTCGCGGGCCGCGGACTCGTTGTAGCGCACGCGGTCGGCCTCCGAGAGCTGCTGGGCGAGCACGCGCTCGGCGGTCGCGACGACCAGGCGGGCGATCTCGGTCCGGGCCTCGGCGAGCATCTTCCTCTTCTCAAGCTCGATCGACTCCTGCGCCTTGGCGAGGATGCCCGCGGATTTCTCGGCGGCCTCCTTCTGCTGGCGGTCCGCGAATTCCTTGGCGGCCTTCTGGGCGTCCGCCACGATCTGGCGGCCCTGGACCAGGGCCTCCTTCGTCCTGGCCTCGATCTCGGCCTGGGCGGCCTCGAGCCTGGCCTTCATCTCCTCGGCGTACTTGAGCCCGGAATCGATCTTCTGCTGGCGCTCGCCGATGGTCGCAAGGACCGGCTTGAACGCGAACTTCCAGAGGATGAAGACGACGATGCCGAAGCTCAGCATCTGCGCGAGCAGGCCGGGCACGTTGATCCCGAATTCCTGCATGATCTTCACAAGACCGTTGGGGGCGTCCGCAGCGTCGGCTGCGGCCAGGATCATGACGGGGGAGGACATGGGAAAGGTGGTGAAAGGGGCCGCGCCGGGCGGGAATCGCGCGGCGCGGCTGAAGGGGCCGGGTCAGGGTTTGCCGAGGAAGAGCGCGTAGAACGCGACGGCTTCCGCGAAGGCCATGCCGATGATGCCCTGGACAAGGATCTTTCCGGACGCGCCCGGATTGCGGCCGACCGCCTCAGCGGCCTTGGTGCCGACAAAACCGACGCCAAGGGCGGCGCCGAGGCAGCCGAGGCCGCCCTGGATGCTTCCGGTGATTTCTGCGATGGTGTGTATCATGGTGCTTTTGTTTTTGGTTGGATTGCCGCCGTCCACGCGAAGCATGGTCCCGTCGGGAAAGGAAAGTCTAGTGCCCTGTGTGCGCGGCTTCGGCGCCGTGGTCGTCCCCATGGTTGCAAAGGAGGCCGATGTACACGCTCACGAGAAGGGTGAACACGAACGCCTGGACGAGCCCCACCAGCAGCTCCATGAAGTAGAACGGAACCGGCAGGCCCCAGCGGCAGATGGCGGACATCGAATGCATCAGGTTCTCGCCGCCGAAGATGTTGCCGTAGAGACGAAACGAGAGCGAGATCGGGCGGAACAGGATGGAAACGACCTCGAGGATCCCGACCGCGAAGAAGATCGGGAACAGCAGGTAATAGATCACGGCCGGCACGTCGCGCTTGTCGGCCTTGTTGCCGAACAGGTCCTTTGCGATGAACTTCACCCCGGCGTACCGGATCACGATGTAGAGCCAGGCCCCGAACGAGATGAAGGAAAGGGCGAAGGTGCTGTTCATGTCCGCGTGCGCAGGACGAACCAATTCCATCCACTCCCCTCCCTTCAGCATGCTGATCGTCCCGACTCCCGGGATGAGTCCGCTCCAGTTCTGGATCAGGATATAGCTGAAAAGCCCGAGCAGGAGGGGAAACGCGGCCCCGATCGCACGGTTGCCGACGATCGGGGCGACGATTTCGCGGATCCCCTCGACCACGCTTTCGATGACGGCCTGGCCCCGCGAGGGCACCAGCTTTGGGGTGCCAATGGCCAGCCGCAGGATGACGACGAGCCCGATGGCCACCAGCCAGCTCATCACCATGCTGTTCGTGATGGGAAGCGGGCCCACGTGGAACAGCGCATCCGCCATGGGGGACACGCCTGAACCTTCCGCCGCAAACACAGGGAGCCCGGTGCCAAGGACTGCGGGGAAAAGTATGAGCTTTTTGACTGTGGGCATGAACGCCAGGTTCGGTGGAGCTTGGAAGTGAACGTTTAGCCCTAGCCTACCGGGTTCGGACCAGTCAACCCCGGAAGGGTTGGTCGAACGGTTCCAGTAGGAGAAATTAGGGGGAAGGGAAAATTCACGCGGCTGGACTAATCCCGGCCGCAGGGACGGAAGTTCGAACGGCAACCAGGGAAAGGTGGCTCGGGGCGCGATTCTGGAACACGGTTTCCGATTCGAAGGGCCACGGGCCGCCGGATAGGCTCCATTCCGGTAGAGGCTTTATAACATCTTCAACATAAGCAAAATAGGCTCTGTCATCGGTGCGAAAATAAAGACGGGCGCCCTTCCCTGCCCTTCTTGCCACCTCGGACAGGAAGGCTGGCTGCAGGACGCGGTTCTTGTGGTGGCGGCGCTTCGGCCACGGATCCGGAAAGAGCACGTAGACCTCGGAAAGCCGGGCATGGGCGGGCAGGGCCGCCAGGAAGGCCCTCGCATCGGCCTGCAGGAAATGCAGGTTCCCGAGGCCTGCCCTGACCCGCTTTCGCTCCGCCCTTCCGATCCGGTCGGAGGCAATGTCCACCCCGATGCAGCACCGGCCGGGATGGGCGGCGGCGTATGCGGCCAGGAAGTGGCCGTGCCCGCAGCCCACCTCCCAGACGACGGCGCCTTCGGGCGGCAGGATGGCCGCGCACGCCGCGCGCAGCGCCGTATCTCTTTCTAGGATACGCGCCCTGTGCGCCTCGGTCCGTGCCTCGTTTTCCAT
>CAZGOX010000036.1:0-13259 GCA_964527955.1 uncultured Opitutaceae bacterium
TCCCAATTTGTGATTCTGATGGATGGATGGACACGCCGGGATCATGCCCTCGTTCCGGCCATGCGGCCATAGGGTGAAACCCTACACGGGCAGGCCGCCGGGGTATGCCGTGAACACCCCATGGCAGCAGGGGCCCGGACCGGCTATCTTTCGCACCAGTCCGAATACAATATCATGAACACACACACAACCTCCGGGCGCGCCGCGCTCCTGCTTCTCGCCGCCCTTCCCGCCCTCCTTTTTGCCTCGCAGGCGACCGACCAAAAGATCGTCGATGCGGCAAAGGCCTCCTACAATTACCACACGGTGCTCGCCGGCCGCGTGGATGTGCAGTCGACCGATGGGATCGTCACCCTCACGGGCACCGTCCGGGACAACGACGAGAAGGATCTCGCGGGCGACACCGTCTCCAACCTTCCCGGAGTGGTCAGCGTCCAGAACGAGATCATGGTGAAGTCCGAGTTCCCGGAGCATTCGGACGGCTGGATCGCCTGGAAGATCCGCGCCAAGCTGCTCGTAGAGGCCAATGTGAGCGCCACGGCCACCAAGATCGACGTCAAGGACGGCGTGGTTACGCTTTCCGGAAACGCGGACAACGCGGCCCAGAAGGACCTCACCGAGATCTATGCCAAGGACGTCAGCAACGTGAAGTCGGTCGACAACCAGCTCGTGGTCGTCGCCCCGGCCACCGGTGCGACCGTGGGAGAGATCGTCGATGACGCCTCGATCACCACGCAGGTCAAGTACGCCCTGCTCACCCACAACTCCACCAGCGCCCTGAAGACCAAGATCAGCACCACCGACGCCGCAGTCAGCATCAGCGGCGAGGCGGATTCCGCCGCCGAGATTTCGCTGGTCACGAAGCTGGCCCAGGACATCCGCGGGGTCAAGTCGGTCAGCAACGCCATGACGATCAAGAGCTGATCCCCCGGGGACAGTTCGTCAGGATCCAGACATGCGGCCGGCCCATGCCGGCCGCATTCCTTTTCAGACCCGACCTTTCATTCAGCCGTCACCGGTCTCATCCATGTTAACGTACGCCATTCTCTTCCTCGTCATCGCCATCGTTGCGGGCATCCTCGGCTTCGGGGGCATCGCAGGCACGGCCGCCATGGTCGCGAAGGTCCTCTTCGTGATCTTCCTGGTCCTCTTCCTCGCCGCCTTCATCCGCGGCCGGAGGGTTTAGCGGCGGGACCGGATCCGATTGCCTGGGCCCGTTGTAGGTCAGCGAGCTTGCTCGCGCGACGGGAAGGCGCGAGCAGGCTCGCTGACCTACGAGGATCAAACAGCCTGGACTCGAGGGACTGCCATTTCCCCCGGTCGCTATCTTCCCGGATAGATGGAAATCCCGACGTCGGCGCTCTCGTGCCCGCGGTACCAGCCGCGTCCGTCCGCCCAGTCTCCATCGCGGAACCAAGGGCCGCGGTCCGTGCCATCGTAATAGACTCCCTCATCGATGCCCGGCCGTATGACGCAGCCGGCCAGCGAAAGCTGAAGCCCGGCCGCAACGCACATCGCCGCCAGAAGCAGGTGGAGAGGTTTCATGTCAGCGATGGGGGTGAATGTAGCCGCCACCGCGGTCCCCGCCCCGGTCCCCGCCACCGCGGTAGCCGCCGTGCCAATAGCCACCGTCAATCCACGGACCGTCGTTGAACCAAGGGCCTCCTCCGTAGTAGACGCCTCCGCCTCCGCCCTCAACGCCGACATCAGCCACGCAGCCGCTCAGCCCAATCTGCAGCCCGGCCATGGCCACGCTTCCGAGAATGATCGCAGTGGTGAGTTTCATGGGCGGTTGGCGGGGTTGGAATTGTCCACATACTGCACAAGGCCGACGGTCCCTCCGGTGGGGTCGGAAATGATTGCAAACCTGCTGCCGAAGGCAGCGGCACGTGCGGCCACATCGACCTCGCCGCCGAGCGCAGTCGCCTGCGCGACCGTGGCGTCGATGTCCGCAACGCGGACTACGGCAAGCCAGCCGGGAATGGAATCGTCGCGGTGGGGCACCGGAGCCACGCCGGCCCTTGCATGACCTTCGCTGGAGAGGTCAAAGTCGTTTTTCCGCTCGGTGCGCGTGTCGGGAGTCACCTTGTAGGCGAGCACATGCGCGTAGAAGGCGGAGGCTGCCTGCGGATCTCCGCTGTAGAGTTCAAACCAGTTCCAGTCGCCGGTGGCCGGCTCGACGTCCGCCGGGTCGCCTGAGGCCGACTGGATGAGCCCGACCACGGAGCCCTCGTTGTCGCCGATGATCGCCTGCCGCCCGCGGTCCGGAAAGTCGCGGACGGGCGCGTGCACGACCCCCCCGGCGGCAGCCACCTTACCCACGGTTGAACCGATTTCGTCCACGGAAATGTAGGGGATCCAGCGGGAAAACCTCTTCTTGCTCGAGGCGGAGCGCGCGACGATCCCGGCCACGGGCCGATCCCCGTTTCGGAGCACGAGATAGGCCCGGCCCCCTTGGTCAAGGGACGTCACCGTCCATCCAAGCACCTTGCTGTAAAAGGTTGCCGCGGCGACCGGGTCGCGCGTGAAGAGGTCGACCCAGACGAACTTTCCCTGGTGGCTCGCTCCGGTTGCGGGGTTGTTCAAGGGAGGAAAGGTTGCGGCCCGGGCGGAAGCCGGGATCCCGAACCCGGCGATGGCCGTGACTGCGACAAGAATCGCCAGTCGGCAGACAGAGGTGGTTTTCATGGATTCCCGGGGAAGGTAGCCGGGATCCCAGACCCCGGGAATGGGGTGAAACCCGAAGTATGAACAAAGGTTAATCCATTGTTCACCGGACGCTCATCCCCCGCCGCAAAAACCACGGCAGAAATTCAGCAACCATAAGCGGTATAGTCGGTTGCACACTTTCATCAAGCTAGGCAGGAACCAAGTCGATTGGTAGGGTCGCAGGTCCTTGCGGCCAATCCGCTGGTTAAACCTTCGGCCTGCAAAACCAGAACAACATGTCCTCAATAAACCCAGTAGGTTCCTCATCCAGCAACGCAGCTGCCCAGTACCAGGACTACATCCAGAAGCTCCAGGCATCCCGTAAGTCCTCGAGCGACCTGGACACGCAGGCGACGACCTCGGCCGAAAAGCTGAATCCCGCCTCCGATCCAGACCACGACGGGGAGTGAACGGAGCGCATGCCGGTCGTTCGCGGACGACCGGCATGCGGCGGTCCCGGGCCGCAGGGCACTTCAGCCTTCCCATACCCGGCGGCGACGGCATCCTTCACGACAGCCGCGCAGCCCCAATGCCGGCGGAATGAATATCCTGATCGTCGAAGACCAGCAGCGCGTGAGCCTTTTCGTCGAAAGGGCTCTATTGGAGCAGAATTACACGCCGATCCTGGCCGGCACATGCGCGGCCGCCCGCGAGGCGGTCGCGCGCACCACCTTCTCGGCAATCGTTCTCGACCTCGGCCTGCCGGACGGTGACGGGCTCGACCTGCTTCGGGAATGGCGCGCGGCCGGCATCGATTCGCCGGTGCTCATCCTGAGCGCGCGCGATGCCATCGCCGACCGGATCAAGGGCCTGAATTTCGGTGCGGACGACTACCTGCCGAAGCCCTTCAGCGTGGACGAGCTCGTCGCCCGGGTCCGCTCGCTCCTGCGGCGGAACGCGGGGACAAAGACGACCGTGCTCAGGCACGGGCCCGTGCAGATGGATCTGGTCGGGCACGCGGTCACGCTGAACGGCGCGAGGGTCGAGATGACCAGCCGGGAATTCTCCCTGCTTGAGTTCTTCCTCCAGAATCCCGGCCGGACCCTGACCCGCACGCTGATTTCGGAAAAGGTCTGGGCGGCGAACTACGAGATCGAAACCAACCTGATCGATGTCTATGTTCGGCGCCTGCGAAGAAAGCTCGAGGTCCCGGGCGACCGGCCGCTGATCAGGACCGTGCGAGGCACCGGGTACGAACTGGCATGAGGTCCTTCACGGCAAGGATCATGGTCCAGTTTGCCGTGCTCGTCACGGCAACCATGGCCGCGGTGCTTGCCGTGGGGGGATGGCTCCTCGCCCGGGAGGCCGTCCACGGCCTCGACCTTCTCAATCGGGCGGAATTCGTGGAGATCAGGGACCGCATCGGGGCCGACACCCAGGCCTTGTCCGTCGCGGACCTGGACCGGCTCGTCCGCCCGCACACCGAGGTCGACGCGGCGCTCTATTACTTCCAGATCCACGACGCCGCCGGGAGGGTGATCTTCCGTTCGACCAACCTCGGGCGGGTGACGCTCCCGGACCTGACAGGGGGCGACCCGGAACGAACCGTATCCATGGAGGGTCTTGGGGAGGTCCGGCTTTGTGAGTTTTACTACGAGTCCCTGCATTTCCAGATCGCAAGTCCGCTGGCCCCCGCCCAGCGGCTCCTGCGCGACTATGCCCGCGTGAGTCTCTTCCTGCTTGGTGGAGTGGCCGTGGCGTGCATCGGCCTTGGATGGGGCTTTGCCCGTCTCACGCTGCGGCCGGTCCGCGCGATCCACGACACCGCGGCCCGCATCCGGGCCGACAACCTTGGCGAGCGAATCCCGGTCCCGGAGAGTCGCGACGAGCTGGCCGCGCTGGCCGGCCTCCTCAATCGCATGTTCGACGGCCTCGAGTCCTCCTTCCGCCAGGTGAAGCGGTTCACCGCGGACGCCTCCCATGAGTTCAAGACCCCGCTGTCGCTCATGAGGCTCAATGCCGAAAGGCTGCGTTCCACGCTCCCGGCGGACTCCGAGGAAGCCGCCGCCGTGGGGGAAATCCTCGAGGAGATCGAGCGGCTCCGCCGGATCACGGAGGGCCTGCTGTTCCTGGCAAGGGTGGAGGGCGGGGCGTTCGCTCCGTCCACCTCCGAGATCTCCGCCGAGTCCCTGGTGGCGGACTTCGGCGAGGATGCCGTCGCGCTTGGGGAGGACCGCGGGGTCCGCTTTGCAATTTCGCGATCGGACAACGGCATCGTGCGGTGCGAGCCGACCCTGATCCGCCAACTGCTCCTGAACCTTGCCACCAATGCGTTTCGCGTCTCGCCTCCGGGAAGCTGCGTGGAGCTCGAGTCCGCCCTGGACGAGCGCCTCTGGCGACTTTCCCTCTCTGACGAGGGGCCGGGGCTTCCCCCCGGGCAGCTCGAACGAATCTTCGAGCGGTTTGTCCGCTATCCCTCCGCAGGAAATGGCCGGGACGCGGACCCGGGCCACGGGCTTGGCTTGGCCATCTGCCGAAGCATAGCGACCCTGCACGGCGGCACCATCAGGGCCGAGAACCGGACGCCGCACAGCGGCCTGCGGGTCGTGGTGGAGATCCCTGTTAGGCTTGTTCCCATCAAGCAGAACCCTATCGTGCCCCTGTGAATGAACCGGCCTTTGAGCAGCTCGTCAGGCTTCCGGTCATCCAGCAGTATCAGGACGCGTTCCGCAAGGCGACCGGAGTCTCGCTTGCGATCGTGCCGCCGGGTGAAGCGGCCGGGAGGCAGTGCTTCGGCCGGCGGGAGAATGGGTTCTGCGCCCTTGCAACCAGCACTGCGGCTGGATGTGCGGCCTGCTTCGAGGCGCAGGCCCGCGCCCAACGGGCCGCCTGTCGCCAGCGCGGGCCCCAGCAGTACAATTGCTTCGCCGGGCTTACGGATGTCGCCGTGCCGGTGATCGCCCGGGGCCGCCATGTGGCGACGCTGATGAGCGGGCAGGTGTTCCGCCGCGAACCCACCCAGCGCGACTTTTCCATGGTCCTCAGGATGCTTGCCGCGGGATCCGACCGCGAGTGGGAGAACAGGCTCAGGAAGGCCTATTTTTCGACGTTGGTCGTGACGGCGGAGCGGTTCGAGGCAATCATCCAGATGCTGGATATCTTTGCGCAATTCCTGGCCGGGCATGCCGACGCACAGGCGATCGCTCCTTCCATGGACGAGCCCGCCGCAGTGACGAGCGCCAAGCAGTTTGTCCAGGCGCGGGCCGACGAGACGATCACGCTGGACCAGGTCGTGGCGCATGTGCGCGTGAGCCGGTTTTACTTCTGCAAGCTGTTCAAGAAGGCGACGGGCATGACGCTGACCGAGTACGTCACCCGCGTCCGGCTGGAGAAGGTGAAGTCGATGCTTCTGGACCCGTCGATGCGGGTGTCCGAGATCGTGTTCGCTTCCGGTTTCGGGTCCATCCCCCAGTTCAACGCCGTCTTCAAGAGGTATTTCGGCATGGCCCCCACGGCCTACCGGGCCTCCCTTCGCTCGCAGTTTCCCGGCTGACCGGCCCCGCTCGAAAAGCCAATCGGCAATAAGGGAACACCAACCGGCGCGTAGCAGCCCGCCCCCCGGAACTGGTACTCTAAGCGCCATGCGGAACGTATTTTGGGTCCTGGTGTGTGCGGCCGGCTGCGCCTCTTTCGGGACCGTTTCAGTACGGGCGGCCGATGACGACGTGGACGCGGCCACCAAGGCAAAGATCGCGCTGTACGACAAGGGTCCGGCATCCATCGATGTCTCGGCCTATCCCTCCGGAATCCAGAAGGACTACGCGGTGTTCCGCGAGAAGTGCACGCTGTGCCACACGCTCGCGCGTCCCATCAATTCCGACTTCGCGCTGCCCGACGAGTGGTCCCGCTACATCAAGCGCATGATGCACAAGCCGGGTTCCATGATCAGCAACGGCCAGGCAAAGAAGATCTACGACTTCCTGGTCTTTGACGCGACGATCCGCAAGAAAGCCATGCTGGACGGCAAGCTCGCCGCGGCAACCCCGGAGGACCGGGCCGAGGCCCAGGACAAGATCTCGAAGCTCATCCAGGCTTACCCGCAGAAGTAGGCGGACCGAGCCCGACCGAGGCGACCTCCATGCCCGCGACCTACTCCGTTGAGGTTCCCGACGTCGGTTATTTTGCCCGCCAGGTCCTGTGCCGCGAGGGATGCCCTGTCCGCACCGACTCCGGGGCGTACGTGCAGGCGATCGCCGAGGGCCGGTACGAGGACGCGTACCTCATCGCCAGGGCTCCCAATCCCTTTGCCTCGATATGCGGCCGTGTGTGCGCCGCCCCCTGCGAGGCCAAGTGCAGGCGGGGGGCGCTGGATGCGCCCGTCTCCATCCGGGCGCTCAAGCGCTTTGTCTGCGAACGCTTTGGCGTCGAGTCCGAAGGCTTTGACCTCGGCCGGGTCTACCCGGAATTGCGCGATCCCAGCCGGGAGCGCCTCGGCGCCGGGCGAAAGGTGGCGATCATCGGTGCAGGACCTGCCGGACTCTCGTGCGCACACGAGCTGGCCCTGATGGGGTTCTCCCCGACCGTGTTCGAGGCCCAGAACGTGGCCGGGGGCATGCTGGTGCTTGGCGTGCCCGAGTACCGGCTCCCGCGCGAGATCGTCCGCGCCGAGATCGCGGCCATCGAGTCCCTCGGCGTCGAAATCCGCCTGAACTCACGGCTGGGACGGGACTACGCATTCGCCGACCTCGGGAAGCAGGGTTTCGAGTCCGTGTTCCTTGGGATCGGGGCCCACAAGAGCCGCGAAATGTCCATCGAGGGGGTGCAGTATGACGGTGTCCTCCGCGCAATCGATTTCCTGCTGAACGTGAATCTCGGCTACCGCATGTCGCTCGGCCGCAAGATCGTCGTGATCGGCGGGGGGAACGTGGCGTTCGACGTCGCCCGCTCGGTCGTACGGCAATCGGAAAAGGTGGCCGGGATGACCGAGGCGGAGCTCAGGGTGGCCCTGCGCCAGGCTGCGGCTGCGCTCGAGGAGCTGACGGCGAAGGACGCCGAGCCGCCCGACCAGGTGAGGCTCGCCCTCGACGTGGCCCGCGAGGCGATCCGGAGCGGAGTGCCCGAGGTGCACATGTACTGCCTCGAAAGCGTCGATGAAATCCCGGCCGCGCGCGAAGAGATCGAGGAGGCCGAAAAGGAGGGCATCCGGCTCCATACGCGCTACGGACCGAAGCGCGTCCTCGGGCGCGACGGCAAGGTGACAGGGATCGAGCTGATCCGGGCCAGCCGCGTCTTCGACGAGAACCGGAGGTTCAATCCCCAGTTCATCGAGGGAAGCGAGGAGACGGTGGATGCCGATACCGTGGTGCTGGCGATCGGGCAGGCTCCCGACCTGTCGTGGATCAAGCAGGAGGACGGGCTCAAGGTGACGCCGCGGGGAACGCTGCTGGCGGATCCGGTCACCCTGGCCACCTCGCGCCCCGACACCTTCTCGGGCGGAGACGCCGCCTTCGGGCCCCGCATCATCATCACCGCCGTCGCCGAGGGAAAGCGGGCGGCCCGGTCGATCTGCAAGTTCCTCACGGGACGCGTTCCCGCCGAGCCCCGGCAGGCGAGGGTCACGGTGTACGACACCGGGCGCTACCGCATGGCGCCCGACTACGAAAAGCTTCCCCGCCGGGCCCCGCCGACACTCGCGATCGACCGGCGGATCGGAATCGCGGAGGTCGAGAAGGTCTACCCGCAGGCGGACGCCGTGCGCCAGGCCGACCGCTGCCTCAAGTGCCACGTCGGGCCCGTGTTCAACGGCGACGAATGCATCCTCTGCGGGGGATGCGCGGACGTCTGCCCGGAGTATTGCCTGAGACTGGTGGACGTCGCCCGGCTGCGCGGCGACGAAAAGCTGCAGTCCGCCTTCCTCGCCCGCTACGGCCGGGTCCCCGGCCCCGGCGAACAGGGCGCCATCATCAAGGACGAGACCCGCTGCATCCGCTGCGGGCTGTGCGCCGTCCGCTGCCCCACGGGGGCGATCACGATGGAGCGCGTCGAGCTTGTTCCCGCCTGACATGAATGCAACCCAACCTGACGACAACGGAGTTTCGCGCCGCGGGTTCTTCCAGCTGACGCTGGGTTGGATCGCGGGCTCCCTCGCGGCGGCCGCGACCGCGGCCGCCATCGCGCGCTTTCTCGTCCCGAACGTGGTGTTCGAGCCCGGCCAGCGCTTCAAGGCCGGGGCCCCGGACGACTATCCCGACGGCTCCATCACCTTCCTCGAGGATGAGCGGGTGTTCCTGGTGCGCCGCGGGAACTCGTTCCGGTGCCTCTCCGCGGTCTGCACCCACCTGGGATGCACGGTCAACCGGGCCGGGAAGGGCTACCACTGCCCGTGCCATGGCAGCGTGTTCGACGAACAGGGAGCCGTCCAAAGCGGTCCCGCACCCCGGGCGCTCACGTGGTTCCTGGTGACGCTCAGCAAGGACAACCGGCTGCTCGTGGACAAGGCGCAGGTCGTCAGCCAGGACAAGTACCTCATCCTGTGAAGACGCCGCTTCCAAAGCGAATCTGGACGTGGTTCGCGAATACCACCGTGGGCCGCTCCATCTTCCGCGTCGGGCTCCCCCAGAGCAACCTGGAGCGGTCGCAGGCGATGGTCTCGAGCTTCCTGCTTCACGTGCAGCCCGCCAAGGTGAATCGCCACTCCATCCGGGCGTCCTACTCGCTGGGGCTCGGGCTCATATCGCTGTACCTGTTCTTCATCCTGACCGGCACGGGCGTGCTCCTGATGTTCTACTATGTCCCGAGCACGACGCAGGCCTACGACCGGATGAAGGATCTCCAGTTTGTCGTCTCGGCGGGGCTGGTCGTGCGCAACATGCACCGGTGGGCTGCGCACCTCATGGTGCTGTTCGTGATGCTCCACATGTGCCGCGTCTTTTACACCGGCGCCTACAAGCACCCCCGGGAATTCAACTGGGTGCTCGGCGTCTGCCTGTTCCTCACGACGCTGGGCCTAAGCTTCACCGGCTACCTGCTGCCCTGGGACCAGCTCGCCTTCTGGGCGATCACGGTCGGCACGAACATCGCCGGCTATGCGCCGATCGTCGGAACAAAGCTCAAGTACCTGATGCTCGGCGGCAACACCGTCGGGCAGGAGGCCCTGATCCGATTCTACGCCCTGCATGTGATCGTGCTGCCGGGAGTCGCCGCCATCATGGTGGGCGTTCACCTGTTCCGGGTGCGCAAGGACGGCGGCCTGTCCCGGCCCGACGAACAGCAGGACAGCGTCCAGTCCCTGCCCCTCGGCCAGCTGCCCACCAACAAGAGCTACGGCCTGATGGAGCTGGCCCGCGGCACAAGCCCCCAGGTGGGCAGGAACCCGGAGGATGAGGTCTTTTCGTGGCCGCACCTGATCTTCCGCGAGCTGCTCCTGTTCCTCGGGGTGGTCGCCGTGGTGCTTTTCCTCGCCGTATTCTGGAACGCACCCCTCGAGGAGATCGCCAACGCGGTCCATCCCCCCAACCCGGCGAAGGCCCCGTGGTACTTCCTCGGGCTCCAGGAGCTCGTCAGCTACTCGGCCTTCTGGGGAGGGGTCGTCGTGCCGGCGCTGCTCGTAACGGCCCTCGCCCTTCTCCCCTACCTCGACCGCGGGCGCCAGGGCGTCGGCCGGTGGTTCGCCCGGGAGCGGGCCGTCGCCAACTCGATCTTCAGCATCTGTCTGGCGATCGCCATCGCGCTGACCGTCATTGGCACGGTGTTCCGCGGCCCCAATTGGTCGTGGGTCGTGCCGTGGCACACGCCGCCGTCCGTCACCGAGGGTCACTGATATGGAGCCCAACTCCGTCCGAAAATTCTACGGCTGGTTCACCGCCCTCGGCCTCCTCGTCGGGCTGCTCGTGGCCATGGGCTACTACCGCGACGAATACCGTCCGTGGAAGGACTACCAGCGCCAGTTCATCCGGGAGGAAATCCGCCGGGCCACCACTCCGGACCAGCGGCTTCTTGCGGAAAGCACGCCCCTGCAGATCCAGCAGATCCTGCTGCCCGAGCTCAACCGGGTCGACCGGTGCACGACCTGCCACATGGCGGTCGAGGACCCGAGCTACGGCGGGTACCCGCAGCCGCTCGCCTACCATCCGCTTCACGACCAGCATCCCTTCGACAAGTTCGGATGCACGGTCTGCCATCGGGGCCAGGGCCGCGCCACCACGGTCGCGGACGCCCACGGCAATGTCCCGCACTGGAACGAGCCGATGCTTCCCCTGAAGTACATACAGGCCTCCTGCGGCCAGTGCCATGAGGCAGCCGACAATCCAGCCGCGCCGGAACTTGCCCGTGGCCAGGAGCTGTTTGAGACGGTCGGCTGCCGCGGCTGCCACAAGCTCGACGGGGTCGGGGGCAACATCGGGCCGGAACTCGACAGGGTCGGCGCCCGCCGGTCTCCGGACTGGCTGAGGCAGCACTTCCTCGAACCCGCCGCCGTGACGCCGGGCTCGGGAATGCCGCCCCAGAAGTTCGCCGAGCCGGACATCGATGCGATCGTGCTCTTCATGCTCAGCCAGACCGGCGAGAGGCTCCCCGGCTTCTACGGATCGATGAAGGTTATCCCGAGCGCCGACGAGGGACGGCGCCTTTTCCAGCTGAAGGGCTGCATCGGCTGCCATTCGGTGGGCGGCCAGGGCGGCAAGGTGGGCCCGGCTCTCGACGACGTCGGCCTGCGGCGCAAGCCCGAGTGGATGATGCAGCACTTCCGCGACCCGCAGTCCGTGAGCCCGGGCTCCGTGATGCCGCGGTTTGGATTCACCGAGGCCGAGGCGCGGGCGCTGACGGATTTCCTGCTGCATCTGCGCGACCAGAAGGTGGCGCTGAGCATCCCATCCCTGATGGCGCCCCCCGACCGCGGCCGTGAGGTTTTCCGAAAGTACGGATGCGCCGGCTGCCACGGCCCCGAGGGCAAGGGGGGCGTGCCGAACCCGAACGCCAAGACGGCCCAGCAGATTCCCGCGCTGACCTTCGTGGCCGACAGCTACACCAAGGCCGAGCTGAAGAAGCTGGTGCAAACCGGCCAGCGCGACATCGTCGCGATGGATCCGCACCTGCCGCCGCCGCCGCTCTACATGCCCGCCTGGGGCAGCACGATCAAGGACGCCGAGATCGACGATCTGGTGGCCTACCTTTTCAGCCTGAAGCCCAAGGGGGAAGACCTGGGCTTCTGAGACCATCACCACCATGAAAACCAACCACCAGAGACTTGGGCTCGCTGCGGGCATGCTGTTCGCGGCGGCCCTCGTGGGACCCAGGGCGGCGTTTGCCCTGCCCAGCTACGCCCGGCAGATGGACATGCAGTGCATCAGCTGCCACACCGAGTTTCCGATCCTGAACCAGTACGGCAGGCAGTTCAAACTGATGGGGTACACGCTCAGCTCGGACCAGCCCTCCGACATGCTTCCGATCGCCCTCATGCTGCAGCCCTCCTTCACAAACACGCAGGCGCCCCAGGCGGGCGGCGCGGCGCCGGGCTTCAGCGACAACAACAACTTCGCCTTGTCGCAACTGAGCGTGTTCTACGCCGGCCGGCTCTTTGGGCCCTTCGCGGAGCGGCTCTTCGGCAAGGACGGGGCCGTGTTTGCCAACAAGTTCGGAATCTTCAACCAGACCACCTACGACGGAATCGGAAAGGCGTGGTCCTGGGACAACACCGAGCTGCGGTATGCCGACACCGGCACGGTGCACGACCACGACATGATTTACGGACTCTATGCCAACAATAATCCGACCATGCAGGACCCTTGGAACACGACGCCTGCCTGGGGATTCCCCTTCTCAGGATCCAAACTCGCCCCCGGACCGGCCGCCGCAACCATCCTCGACGGAAGCTTTGCCCAACAGGTCGCGGGTGTGGGCGCCTACACGATGGTCGATGATTCCTATTATTTTGACGTGGGCGGCTATCGAATGCTGGGGGCCCATGAACAGAAGTCCCTGGGCATTGATCCCTCCGGGGAGACCCAGATAGCCGGCCTGGCTCCCTACTGGCGCATCGGGTTTGAGAAACCGGTCGGCGAGGGCCGATGGGAAGTGGGGACATTCGGCATGGCGGCCGAAACCTACCCGGGTCGCGACCAAAGCGCCGGAAAGGACCGGCTGACCGACCTCGGGATCGATTCCGAATACCAGATATCCACGGGGCCCCATGACATCACCGCCATGGCCAGCCTGGTCAACGAGCGCCAGAACTGGAACGCCAGCCATGTCCTCGGCAACACATCGAATCTTTCGGAGTCGCTTAGGGAGCTGAAGACCACCGTGTGCTACCTCTACGACAAGACGTATGGGGCGAGCGTACAGTATTTCCTCATCGACGGGCAGAGCGATGCCACGCTCTACGGAGGCAGCCAGACCGGCTCGCCGACCAGCGACGGGTTTGTCCTCCAGGCCTCGTATCTGCCCTTCAACAAGGGCGGCGGCCCCTCATTCTGGCCGCGGAGCAACGTCAAGATCTCGCTGCAGTACACCGTCTACAGCCGCTTCGACGGGGCGAGCACGAACTACGACGGGGCCGGTTCGAACGCCTCGGGCAACAACACGCTGTACGGGGAGATCTGGATAGCGTTCTA
>CAZGOX010000036.1:13359-15465 GCA_964527955.1 uncultured Opitutaceae bacterium
CCGCCGCCCGGGGCCTCGTCGACCGCGACTGAGCCGCCGTGGGACTCCACGATCGCCTTCACCAGGCTGAGCCCGAGCCCTATCCCGCGTTCGGAGCGGCTTGCCTCGCTGCGGTACAGACGGCGGAATACCGCTTCACGCTCTGCCTCGGGGACGCCCGGGCCCGTGTCGGAGACGGTGATGACGACCGCTCCCGGGCCGCGCAGTGTGGACAGGGTCACCCTGGCCCCGGCCGGCGAGTATTTCAGGGCGTTGTCCAGGAGGTTGTTGACGGCCTGCCCCAGGCGGATCGCGTCGACGTCGGCCTCGACCGGCTCGGGCTGTTCAAGGGCCACGGCGATCCCCTTTTCCTCGGCAACCTCGCGATAGAGGTCGGCGGCCCGCTCCGTCAGCGAGCGCAGGTCGATGCGGCTGCGGTTCAGCTTGAGGGCCGACGCCTCGGCCGCCGAAATATCCAGGAGGGCCTCGAGCAGGTGGAGAAGCCGGTCCGACTCGTCGACGCAGTCGGCGAGCGCCGTCCCGGCCTCGGACGGGTTTCCGCCCTCGCCCAGCGCCAGTTCCGCGCTTGCGCGCAGCCGGGTGAGCGGCGTGCGCAGGTCGTGGGCGAGGTTGTCAAGGGTCTCGCGCAGCACCCGGACGTGTGCGGCGTCCTTGTCGAGAAGCTTGTTCAGCTGGTGCACAAGGACCGTAAGTTCCCCGCTGCCGCCCGGGGCCGGGACTCGGGCATCGCGGTCCCCCATCTCGAGGATTCGGCGCGCAGTATCGGATACGATGCGAAGGGGCCGTGTGGCGCGCCAGGCAAGGACCGTCCCCAGGACCAGCGAGAGCAGGAGTGCCGCCGCCCCCACGCCTGCAAATGCCCGCCGCAGCGGCGCGAGAAAGACCGCCTTGCTGTCCATGAGCCGGCCGACATGGAGGACCCAGCCGTCGGGGAGCTGTCGGGAGGCGATCGTGTAGTCGAGCGCGGCGTTCTGCGGGATCCGCACGACCGCACGCTCAACCGACACACCGGGAATCAGCTGCTGGACCCTCGTCTCCACCCAGTCCCCCGGCCATTTGTTGAAGGCGATTGACCCGTCCGGCCGGCCAAGCCTCACAAAGAGGGACCGCATCTCCGGCGATGAGTCTGTGCTGACCCGGGCGCTGATGCCGGCCTGCCCGGCGTTGTCGTACGCGGAGGCGAGGTCGGCGACGCTCCTGTCAAGCGCTGCCCTTTCCCGGGCGTCGAAGGCCCCGGCGAGGAGCCAGTAGAGCACCGAGAAGATGACGGCCAGGGCGAAGGCGAAGACCACCGCGTACTGCCATGCGAGGCGCAGGGCCAGGGATTGGCGCAGCCGCTCAAACATGGCGGCCGAAGATGTACCCCACCCCGCGGACGGTCTCCAGGCGGCTGCGATCCGGGTCGATCTTGGCCCTCAGCCGCGAGACCACCACGTCGACCACGTTGGTCTGCGGGTCGAAGCTGTAGTCCCAGACATGCTCCAGGATCATGGCCTTGCTCACGGGGCGGCCGGCGTGGCGCAGAAGGTACGCAAGGAGCGAGAACTCCCTCGGCTGCAGGTCGACGCGTTCCCCAGCCCGGGTCACCTCCCGCGTGACGAGGTCGAGGGTCACGTCTCCCGAGGACAGCCTCGTCGCCTCCGGCGAATGGGTGGCGCGCCGGATCAGCGCCTGCACCCGGGCAAGCAATTCCGAGAACGCGAACGGCTTGGTGAGGTAGTCGTCGCCCCCGCTCTGGAGGCCGCGGACGCGGTCGTCCACCGAGCTCTTGGCGCTCAGGAACAGCACGGGCACGGGCCTTCGCGCGGCCCGGATGCGGCGGACCAGGCTCACCCCGTCCAGCTTGGGCAGCATGATGTCGACGATGGCGGCGTCGAACTCGGTGGATTCGGCCAGGGCAAGGCCCGTCTCGCCGTCCGCGGCGTGGTCGACCGCGTAGCCGGCCTGCTTCAGGCCGCGCACGACGAACGAGCCGATCTTGGGGTCATCCTCTACTACGAGAACGCGCATCGGGCGGAGTATGGCGGGAATCCGTCCCGCGGGAAGCCTAGGATGCGGACTTCCCCCCGCCCGTCTCGTCCACGACCACAAACACGGTCGAGCCAT
>CAZGOX010000037.1:0-15368 GCA_964527955.1 uncultured Opitutaceae bacterium
TCGGGAAGACCTCCTTGAACACGGCCTCGAGGCCCTGCGGCTTGCGCTGCTTCTCAGGGATGCCCTTCTGCAGGAAATCCAGGTACGAGTTGATCTGGATCTCGATCAGGTTGGGCGGCTGGATGACTTCGCGGAGCTTGCCGAAGTTGATGCGTTCTGTGGAGGTGCTGCGGTCGGCCATGGAAATTCCCGTTAGGATTTAAGGACGCAAAGAATCAAAGCACGGCCCGGGAGAGGGGCCGCGAATCTGCAAATCTAGGTACGAATTGAAAAAAGGCAAAGGACAGGCCGCGCATTGACGCGGCCTGTCCCGTATGCTTCTGAGTTGGTAAGGTGGTGATCGCCAAGCGATTGCCCAAATTACTTGAGCTCTACCTTGGCGCCAGCGGCCTCGAGCTTCTTCTTGATGTCCTCGGCTTCCGCCTTGTTGACACCTTCCTTGACGGGCTTCGGGGCGCCCTCGACGAGGTCCTTGGCTTCCTTCAGGCCCAGGCCCGTGATGGCGCGGACTTCCTTGATGGCGCCGATCTTGTTCGCGCCGGCCTCGACGAGGACGACGGTGAACTCGGTCTTCTCCTCGGCGGCGGCGGCGGGTGCCGCTGCGGCGGGCGCTGCGGAGGCGGCGGCGACCGGCGCTGCGGCCGATACGCCCCACTTGGTCTCGAGGTCCTTGACCAGACCTGCGATTTCGAGGACCGACTGGCTCGAGAGCCACTCGACGACTTGATCTTTTGTGATGTTGCTCATGGGTGTCTCCTGCCTCCGGCCAGCGGCCCCAAACCTGGGGTCATTTAAGGGACGAATCCCCTGGCTGGCTGCGTTTGATGTTGTTTTTCTCGGGCTTGTTGCGCCTGGGAAAGGATGGGTGGGGTTCGGCTCCTTCCTCAGCCCGCGGCGCGGACCTTGGCCTGGAGGACGTTGACCAGCCCCTGCGGGGCTGCGTTGAGGACGCGGACGAACTGGCTGGCGGGCTGCTGCAGCAGGCCGAGGAGCTTTGCGCGAAGGACCTCGAGCGGGGGCATGTCGGCGAGCTGCGCGATCTGCTGCGCCGTGATCAGCTTCTTGCTGAGGATGCCGGCCTTGACCTCGATCTTCTGCTTGTCCTTGAAGAACTGCTTCAGGATCTTGGCGACGCCGGGGGAGTTCCTGCCGCCGACGATGACGGCCGTGGGGCCGGTCAGCGCGCCCTCGATCTCGGGAAGGCCCAGGGCCTTGGCCGCGACGCGCAGTGAGCTGTTCTTCACCACGTGAAACTCCGCCTTCTCCGCGGAAAGCTTCCCGCGCAGGTCCGCGAGGTCCGAGACGGTGGCCCCGTTGTAGTTGGTCAGGATGACGTAGTCGGACTTCTTGAGGTGGCTCTCGACCTCGGCGATCAGGAATTTTTTTTCTGCTCTCATGGTCGGGATGCGTTCAGTATTTGGAGTATTCGCTCGGTGCGATGCGGACCGCCGGGCTCTGGGAGGAGGAGAGGACCAGGGTCTTGATGTAGTGGCCCTTGAAGAGCGCGGGCTTCGCCTTGCCGACGGCGTCGAGCACGACACGGGCGTTTTCGACGATCTGGTCGGCCGTGAAGGAGCGCTTGCCCACCCCCACCCCGATGTTTCCCGTCTTGTCCATCTTGAATTCCACGCGCCCGGCCTTGACGGCCTTGATGCCCGCGGCGAGGTCGTCGGTGACGGTGCCGCTCTTGGGATTGGGCATCAGCCCCTTCGGGCCGAGGACGCGGGCGATCGTGCGCACGGTCTTCATGGCCTCGGTCGTCGAGATGGCGACGTCGAAGTCGAGCCAGCCCTCGTTGATCTTGGCGATGATGTCCTGGAGGCCGGCCGTGTCCGCACCTGCGTCCAGAGCGGCCTTCGGATCGTCGGTGAAGACGAGCACGCGGACTTTCTTGCCGGAGCCGTTGGGCAGGGGCGTCGTGCCGCGGACCATCTGGTCACCGGCGGTCGGGTCCACCCCAAGGCGGAACGAGAGCTCGACGGTCTCGTCGAACTTGGCCTTCGGGAACTTGGCCAGGATGTCGGCCGCGTCCTTCAGGGGATACTCCTTGGCGAGGTCCGCGACCTGGGCCGCGCTGCGATAGCGTTTGCTTGGTTTGTGCATGTTGACTCCTTGCGGTGCGAACGTCCCGGGTGGGACTCCCGCGGTGAGTGGTTGGGTTGTCAGTCGACGACATCGATGCCCATGTTGCGGGCCGTGCCGGCGATGATGCGGATTCCGGCCTCGTCCGACTTGGCGTTGAGGTCCTTTTGCTTGAGACGGTAGATTTCGAGGAGCTGCTTGCGGGTCACCTTGCCCACCTTCTCCTGGTTGGGCTTGGCCGAGCCGCTGGCGATGTTCGCGGCCTTCTTGAGAAGCACCGACGCGGGCGGCGACTTGAGGATGAACGTGAAGCTCTTGTCTGAAAAGACGGTGATCACCACCGGCAGGATCATCCCGTTCTGGTCCTTGGTCCTGGCGTTGAAGTCCTTGCAGAACGCCATGATGTTGACGCCCTGCGCGCCGAGCGCGGGACCGACCGGGGGGGCCGGGTTCGCGGCGCCGGCAGGGAGTTGTAGGCGGATGTAGCCTTGGATCTTTTTGGCCATCGGAGGGGTGTCGTGTTGGTGTGAGGGTGTGGGTGTGCGGCGGCTCCTGCGGTTCAGTCCGTGACGCGTTGAACCTGCCAGTATTCCAGCTCGACGGGCGTAAAGCGACCGAAAATGGAGACGGAAATCTTGAGCTTGCCGCGGTCGGGGTCGACCTCGTCGATCCGCCCGTTGAGGTTCGCGAAGGGGCCGTCGTTGATCTTGACCTCCTCGCCGACGGAGTACTGCACCTTCGGGACTTCCTTGCCGTTCGCGGCCTCGATGCGCACGCGGATCTCGTCGATCTCGCTCTGGCGGAGCGCGGCGGGATGCTCGCCCCCCACGAAACCGATCACGCCCGCGACCTCCTTGACGAAGTACCAGGGCTTGTTGATCAGCTTCCGGTCCTCCCCGAAGAGGCGCATCTGGATGAACACGTACCCCGGGTACAGCTTGCGGTGCTTCGTGGTCTTCTTGCCGTTCTTGACCTCGGAAACGACCTCGGTCGGAAGAAGGACCTCAAAGATGCTGTCGTCGAGCTCCTCCGCGGACTTGAAGCGCTCGATGTATGCCTTCACCTTGTTCTCCTGCCCCGAGAGCGTGTGCAGGGCGAACCATTGGGCGTCGGGCGGGGCAACTGTCTGTGGTGCGGACATGTTCGGGCGTATTAGCTGACCCAGGACGTGAAGAGATCCACGACCTGGAAGAGGGAGAAGTCGCTGATGCTGGTGAACACCCCCAGGAGAGCCACGGCGACAATCACGACGATGGTCGAGTCGCGCAGTTCGATGCGCGTCGGCCACGCGGCCTTCTGGAGCTCCCCGACGATCTCGCCGAAGAAGATGCGCGTGCTGCGAAATGGGTTTTTCATGTCTTGGAGGTGGCAGGGGCGGAGGGACTCGAACCCCCAACCGACGGTTTTGGAGACCGCTACTCTACCAATTGAGCTACACCCCTAGGTCGTAAGTTTTTAGACAGGACAGCCGGGAGTCCCTTCACGGAACGCCCGGCAGCCGGTTCAATCTTTGAGAAGTGCCGCTTACTCAACGATCTCCGTGATGCGTCCGGCACCGATGGTGCGGCCGCCCTCGCGGATCGCAAAGCGCTGGGTCTTCTCCATAGCGATGGGAACTATGAGTTCGACGTCGATATTGATATTGTCGCCCGGCATGATCATCTCGACCCCCTTGGGAAGGACCACGATGCCCGTGACGTCCGTTGTCCGGAAGTAGAACTGGGGCCGGTAGCCGTTGAAGAACGGCGTATGGCGGCCGCCCTCGTCCTTGGAAAGGACGTAAATCTCGGCCTTGGCCTTCTTGTGGGGGGTGATGGTCTTCGGGGCGGCCAGGACCTGGCCGCGCTCGATGCCCTCCTTCTCGATGCCGCGGAGGAGCACGCCGACGTTGTCGCCCGCCTGGCCCTGGTCCAGGAGCTTGCGGAACATCTCGATGCCCGTGACGACCGTGGAGGTCGTGTCCTTCAGGCCCACGATCTCGACCGTCTCGTTGATCTTGACGACGCCGCGCTCGATACGGCCCGTGGCGACCGTGCCGCGCCCGGTGATCGAGAACACGTCCTCGACCGACATCAGGAACGGCTTGTCGATCTCGCGGACCGGCTCCGGGATCTCGTTGTCGATCGCGTCCATCAGGTCGCCGATCGCCTTGAGCCCCTCGGGCTTGCCCTCGAGGGCGGCCGTCGCGGAACCGCGGATGATCTTGGCCGTGTCGCCGTCGAATTTGTACTTGGTCAGGAGCTCGCGGACCTCCATCTCGACCAGGTCGAGGAGTTCGGCGTCGTCGATCAGGTCGACCTTGTTGAGGAACACCACGATCTTCGGGACGCCCACCTGGCGCGCCAGCAGGATGTGCTCGCGGGTCTGGGGCATGGGGCCGTCCGCAGCCGACACGACGAGGATCGCGCCGTCCATCTGCGCGGCGCCGGTGATCATGTTCTTGACGAAGTCGGCGTGTCCGGGACAGTCGACGTGCGCGTAGTGGCGCTTCGTCGTCTCGTACTCCACGTGCGCCACGGAAATCGTGACGATCTTGGACGCGTCGCGGACGGTACCGCCCTTGGCGATGTCGGCGTAGGCCTTGACCTCGGCCAAGCCTTTCTTCGCCTGCACCGACAGGATGGCTGCGGTGAGCGTGGTTTTCCCATGGTCAACATGGCCGATCGTGCCGACGTTGACGTGCGGTTTCTTGCGTTCGAATGTTCCTTTAGCCATAAAAGTTTGGTGCTTTGGTTAGGGTTTGGTTTGGAAAAAGGGGCTGCTGCCGGTGGATCCTGTTTGTGATGTCGCTGACTTTTGCTTGAACTGGAGCCCAGAACCGGATTTGAACCGGCGACCTCATCCTTACCAAGGATGTGCTCTGCCAACTGAGCTATCTGGGCAGAAATGACCGCCTGGTTGCGGAAACCACGCCAACGGGCGACGGGTTCCAACGCGCAGGCGTTGAACTTGCGGTCAAAAAACGAAAAAGAGGTTAGATAGTGGACGCTGAGATTTGCCCGTCAACAGCAATCTTGAAAATAATGGCTAAAAGCAGGTAAGGCAGGCAAATAGGGGTCACGGACCCACAGTGATTTTGTAGAACCCTGGCAGCAGTCTGTCGCCCACCCGCAGGACCCCGGCCAGGTAGTGCCCGAAGTAGGCGTCGACCCCCTCCTGCCCGGACGGCACCGTCAGCACGGGCGGGCCCACAAGTCCGGCGGGATCCACGGCGACCAGGAACTCCATCGGCTGCCAGCTCCCGTCACCCGGCGGCCGGGCATCTGTGAGCGACCGGGAAAACACCCTCCCGCCCGAGCCCGCCTCCGAGATTTCCACATACGCTCCGCGCGCCGGCAGCGGCTCCGGGCGGTAGCCGGTCCGCCCGATCCCAAGGTACGGATCGCCCGGCGGATTCTCGCCCAGGGCATCGGGCAGGCTCCCTGGCACGGAGATCGGCGCCGGCAGCCCCAGGTCCAACTCGTCCCCGTTGAAGAACAGCTTGTCCGGGTAGCCGGTGAAGCCGCCCGAGGGGTCGCGGCTCGGGAGTTCCTTTTCCGCGCTGTTCCAGCGGGTCGGGAGGAACAGGGGCGTGCGGTCGAACAGGTCGGCCTCCTCCGTCAGCACGGAATCCGCTGGCGCCACACCGACGCTCGGGCGGGGCCCTGAGGGCGCCCTGTCCCCGGTCCCGGGCCCCGGGGCCCGAAACAGCAGCCCGGCGAGGAGGACGGCCCCGGCCCCGGCGGCGGCAGCCAGGATCCAGATGCGCCGCGGGCTCCTCTCGTTCGCCCCCATGGTCAGTTCCCCCTCGCGCCCGCCGGGTCCTCGGCCCCCACCACCACGCGGAAGCCCGCCTTGTGCGCCAGGTCAAAGATCCTCGAGAGGCTCGAGAGCGGGACCCCGGCGCTGGCCCGGATCAGGAGCGAGGGCCTCCGGTAGAGCTTCCCCTGGGCGTTCAGCCAGCCCTGGAGCTGGGCGAGGTTGAAAAGCCCGTCATCGGTGAAGATCTGCCCGGTCCGAAGGACGCTGATGTAGCACGTGGTCGGGGCGGCTCCCTCCCGGGCGCCGGCCAGCTGCGGCAGCTCGAAGTCCAGGCCCAGGCCCGGCGCGAGGACGAAGCGCGACCCGAACAGCGTGAAGAAGAGGGCGAGCACCCCGACGTTCACGTAGAAGAGCGCGTCGAGGTCGCGCGGCTCCGTGCGGAGCCGCTGCGCAAGCTCCAGGGGCCGGGCGATCATGTCCCCGCCCCTCCCCCAGCGCCGCCCGACTTGTATTCAGCAAGTAGATACCTCATGGCCTCGTTGCCCGACCACTCCATGTCGCCCACGATCGCCCGCACGCGGCCGTTCAGGAAGTGGCGGGCGAGGTGGGCCGGGATCCCCACCATCAGCCCCGCCGCCGCGCTCAGCAGCGCCTGCCACATGCCCGAGGCGAGCGCGCTCGCCGTGGCGTAGTCCCGCTGGAATGCGAGGAAGGTGGCGATCATCCCCAGGACGGCCCCGAGCAGGCCGACCAGCGGCGCCACCTGGGCGATCGCCGCCAGGGCGCCGATCCGCCGCTCCAGGGCCGGGAGCTCGACGATCGCGGCCTCCTGCACATGAAAGCGCATCGCCTCGGCGTCCTCGCCGGCGTGCAGGAGGGCCGACTTCACGACGGCGGCTACCGGCCCGGGCGTCTCCTCGCAGACCGTCAGGGCCTCGACCAGGCGCCGCTTGGCCAGGATGTTCTTGATGCCGTCGAGGAACGCCTTGGATCGGATCTGGGCCCGGTGCAGGTACAGCGTGCGCTCCACGAAGATCACGAGCCCGGTCAGTCCGAGCGCGGCCAGGACCGCGATCATCGGGCCGCCCCGGGAGAAGAGGGTGAAGTCGAGAATGGACATCGGGGTGTTGGGTTATCGGTTCCTGGTCCCTGGCTGCAAACCGGAAAGCGGCGGGGTCACGGCTTCGCCTCCTGCGGCTCGAAGCGCGCCAGGCGGGCGCGGGCCAGCGCTCCTCCGGGGAGATTGGCCTGCACGATCAGCTTCCAGGCGTCCTTCGCCTGGTCGAGCCTGCCCTGCGCCTCGCCGAGCTTGCCGAGTTCCAGGAGCGTGCGCGACATCCAGTAGCGGCCCCGTGCGCCGAGGTCCCCGGCGCGGGCCGGGTCCAGCAGGAAGGCTGTCACGACGTCCCGCCACCAGACGGCCTGGGCCTGCGCGGGGCTGCCGCGGCGCTCGAGCAGGAAGCCCAGGTTGAAGCCGGCCTCGGTGCGGACCTCGACCGGTGCGTCGACCCGGTACAGCAGGTGCTCAAAGAGGATGCGTGCGTCGTCGCCGTGCGAGGGGTCCGTGGCGGACTGGGCGTCGTGGCACTCGGCAAGGGCAAGCTGGGCGAGCACGATGTCCTGGTGCCGCGAGAAGTTGTTCAGCAGCGACTCGTACACCTGCTGCGCCTGGGGAAACTGGTTGAGCTCGCGCAGGAGGTCGCCCTGCTTGAGGCGCGCGTAAAAGACGAAGTCCCCGCGCCTGTCGTTCCTCGGGTACCTGCCCACCAGGCTGACCAGGCTCTCGATCAGCTTGTTGGCCTCCTCCAGGTTCTTGTCCTGGCCGAGCCGCTCCGCCTGGAGGGCCGCCTGGTACAGGGCATAGGGCGCGTACGGGCTGTCCGGAAAATCGTCCGCAAACCTCGTGAGGAGGGCCTGCGCCTCGACGACCTTGTCCTGCTGCACGTAGTAGTTTGCCTCGATGATGTACGAGTCCTGGGAGGCGTCGGCGCGGGGAAACTCCGTGCGCAGGCGCTTGAGGATGCCGAGGGCGGCGGCCTCCCGGTTCAGGGCCAGGCTGGCCTGCGCCTGGAGCAGCTCCCCCGTGCTTTCGATCTCGGTGCCGAGCTCTGGAGGCAGGCCCCGCAGGAGATCCTTCAGCGCCGCGACCAGGACGAGCGTACGCTCGGGCTGCCCCGCGTCAAAGGAGAGCCTGGCCTGGAGCCACGCCATGCGCGCCTTGAGCTCGGCGGGAAGGGCACCCGCCGCGGGCGCGCCCGCGGCCAATGGCTGCAGCAGCAGGTTCACCCGGGCGTAGGCCTCGGCTGTCTTGCCGTCCAGCTGGAGCGCGCGCTCCAGGTTCCATTCGGCCTGCCAGCGGTCGATCGTGTCAAAGGCCGGGTCGCGTGCGAGATCGTCGATCACTCCCTCGGCGGCCTCGAGGGAACCGGCCTTGATCTCCGACTCCACCCGCTGGAACATCAGCTCGCCGGGCCGCACAAACGCCGGGGGCGATCGAACGGCCGCCGCATAGGCGTCCGCGGCGGTGCGATAGTCCCCGGCTCGAAACCAGGCCTCGGCAACCAGCACCCCGAGTTCCCCGCGCACCTCCCCGGTCGGCATCTCCGCCCCCGCCTTGTCCGCATGGTCGGCCGCGGCCCGGTAGCGGTGCTGCTCCCAGGCGAGCGCCGTCAGGATGCCAAGAGCGTGCGCCTTCAGCGGCGACCCGGGGAACCGCTCGAGGATCCCGGAGGCGTCCTCCTCGGCCTGAGGGTAGTCGCCGTCCCCAAGGGCCGAGGTCGCACGAAAGAGGAGAAGGGCCTCGAGAATCGGGTGCGGCTGGGAAGCCGAGATGAGCTTGTCGAGCTCGGCGCGGAGCCCGGTCCGGGCCGGGCCCTGCTGGGATGCGTTCGCAAGCAGCTGCAGGGCCATCCGCTGGCGGTCCGGGTCGTGCCCCGTCTCGAGAAGCTGGACCAGCGCGTTCCGGCCGACCGAATCCCCTCCCCCCGCAATCAGGCCAAGGAGAAGTCGAAAGTCGTCCTGGCGCGAGCGCTCCTCCACAGGGAGGGCGACCAGCTCCCGCTGGAGCACGGCAACCGCCTCGCTCCTTCGCCCGGCCCCGGCAAGCATCACGGCGTAGGTCCTGGCGAAGTCGTAGCCGGTGGAGGTGCCCTCAAAGCGCTCCTGGTTCTGCCTCGTCTGTTCAATAGTATCCTCGCTTGCCGGGCCCACGCGGAGGCGCTCCTCCTCGCGCGCGAGCCCGAATCGCGCGCGTACCAGGTCCGTCGCGGCGGCCTTTTCGGCCTGCTCATAGAGGCCTGCGGCCTGGATGGGATTCCCCGCCCCGGAGGCGAGGAGCCCCTGAAGGTAAAGGTGCCAGGCTCGATCCGCCGGGGTCAGGTCGCCCGGCCGCACGGCGTCCAGCTCGGACCTTGCCTCCCCGGTCCGGTGCAGCTCGGCCGCAACCAGTGCGGCGCGAAGATGCCAGGCAGATCCCCGGAGGCCGATGCTCCCCCGGAGCACTTCGTCCGCCTCGCGCGGCCGGCCGTCGTCGAGGAGCGCGGTTACGAGGGCCAGCGCAAGCTGGGAGCGGTCGGCCTCCGACGCCGCGAGAAGCTCGCGATACAGTCCGGCGGCGGCATCCGGGAAGCCCATTTCCTGGGCCCGCTGTGCCGCGAGCAGCGTCAGGGTACGCTCGCCCGGAGACGGACCGGCCGAAGCGGCCATCAGCGGAACGGGCGGATTCAGGGGATCCTGGGCAAGGGCCGGGGCCGCTGCCAGCGGCAACAGGATGAGAAGTGGGCTAAGGCGCATTCGCGGGTGGTGGACGGCGGGCGCAACTGTGCCGTGGCGACGGAACACAATCAACCGCATTTGGTTGAGTCTCGCCGCCTGGCCCGGGGTTCCACAGGACACTCCGAAAACAGTGCCGGGGCCATTTGGATTTCGGATGGGTCCTCGAAGGTCGACTGTGTGAGGCTTTGCGAACGAAAAGCGACCGGAGAGGACCCATCCGAAATTCAAATGGCGCCGGCACCCAAATAATCCCGGCGTTGCAGTCCCGCAAACTTGGGTTAGGCTCCTTCCCCTCCATGTCGTCCGACCTCACCGAGCTCTATCAGCAGGTCATCCTCGACCACAACAAGCGCCCGCGGAACCGCGGGCGCCTGCCGACCGCGAACCGTGTGGCGCACGGCGACAATCCGTCCTGCGGGGACCAGTGCAGCGTGTACCTGCGCATGGACGGGGACCGCATCGCCGAGGTCTCGTTCGACGGGTCCGGCTGCGCGATTTCCCAGGCAAGCTCCTCCCTGATGACGACGCGGATCAAGGGCAAGACGGCGGCGGAGGTCGAGGCCATGTACCGCGAATTCCACGACATCGTGACGACGGGCCAGGAGCCCGGGGAGATCAGCGACACCGCTGCGTTTGCGGGGGTGCATGCCTTCCCGGCCCGGATCAAGTGCGCGACCCTGGGGTGGCATGCCGCCCTCAACGCGCTCAAGGGGGATCCGGTCCCCGCAACGACGGAGAGCCACACCGACTGACAGGGCGCCGGCCCCATCCACACCGTGCCCATGCCTTCCTGGGAGAAAATCCGCGGCGACTTCCCCGCCCTGCGGCAGCAGGTCAACGGCAAGCCCCTGGTCTACCTCGACAGCGCGGCGACCACGCAGAGGCCGCAGGCCGTGATCGACGCGCTCGACCGCTTCTACAGCCGCGACAACGCCAATGTGCACCGCGGCCTGCACGCGCTCTCCATGCGCGCCACCGACGCCTACGAGGGCGCGCGGTCGCGGGTCGCCAGGTTCATCAACGCCGCGGCCCCCGAGGAAATCGTCTTCACGCGCGGGACCACGGAATCCATCAACCTCGTGGCCTCGAGCTGGGGCGGCGCCAACCTCGGGCCGGGCGACGTGATCCTCCTCACCGAGATGGAGCACCACAGCAACCTGGTCCCATGGCAGCTGGTCGCCGCGCGCACCGGGGCGAGCCTGCACTACGTGCCCGTGACGGGCGACGAGGGCCTGCTCGACCTGGGCACCCTGGACAAGCTCCTCACGCCCGAGGTCAAGGTATTCGCGTTCACCCACGCATCCAACACGCTCGGGACCGTGAATCCGGTCACGGACCTGTGCGCACGCGCGCGAAAGGCCGGAGTCGTCACGGTGATCGACGCGGCGCAGTCGGCCGGGCACATGCCCCTCGACGTCCGCGCCATCGGCTGCGACTTCCTGGCGTTCTCCGGGCACAAGATGGGGGCGCCGACGGGCATTGGCGTCCTCTATGGCCGCCGCGCCCTACTGGACGCGATGCCCCCCTGGCAGGGCGGAGGCGGGATGATCGCCAGCGTCGGCTTCCTGGAGAGCACCTGGAAGCCCGCGCCGGAGCGCTTCGAGGCGGGTACGCCGAATTTTGCGGACGCAGCCGTGAGCGCGGTGGCCTGCGACTACCTCGACCAGATCGGCCGCGCGGACATCGAGCGCCACGACGGGGATCTTGCGGTGCTCGCCTACGAGAAGCTCTCGGAGCTCCCGGGCATTCGGCTGCTGGGGCCCCGCCCGCCCGCCCACCGCGGAGGGGTCGTGAGCTTTGCCTTTCCGGACGTGCACGCGCACGACATCGTGACCTTTGCCGACCAGGACGGGATCGCGCTGAGGGGCGGCCACCACTGCAATCAGCCACTGATGAGGAAGCTCGGGCTCACCGGCACGGCACGGGCGAGCTTCTACGTGTACAACCGGGCCGAGGAAATCGACACCCTGGTCGCCTCCCTGCGGCGGATACTGGCCTTCTTCCGGTGACATGGCCCGCCTCCCGGCAGCGAGTCTCGCCCTCCTGTTGCTCCTTGCGGCATGCGGCTGCTCGCAGCGGGAGACCCAGGCCGGGACGGCGCGGCGAAACCTCACGCTGCTTGTGGGGAACGGGGCCGAGCCGCAGGACCTGGACCCGCATGTCTGCACGGCCTTCACAGATTCCAACGTCCTGACGGCCCTGTTTGAGGGACTGACCTGCATCGACGAAAAGACCGCGCAGCCCGTGCCCGGCGTGGCCGACCGCTGGGAAACGTCCCCGGACGGGCTCACGTACACCTTCCACCTGAGGGATGGAGTCACGTGGTCCAACGGCGACCCTCTGACGGCCGGGGACTTCGTCTACTCCTTCCGCCGGATCCTCTCCCCGCCCCTCGCGAGCGAGTACTCGTACATGCTGTACTTCATTCGAAACGCGGAGGCGTTCAACGAGGGAAAGATCCGCGACTTCGACCAGGTGGGCGTGAAGGCCGGGGACGCGCAGACCCTCGTCATCCGCCTGGACCATCCCTGCCCCTTTCTCCCCGCGGTCGCGGCCCACCAGTCCTGGTTCCCTGTGCACCGGGCGACGCTCGAGAAGTTCGGCGCCGGGGAAAGGCGCGGCACCGCATGGACCCGCCCGGGCAACCTCGTCGGCAACGGCGCATTTGTCCTTTCGCAGTGGAGCCCGAACGACCGGATCGTGGCCGTCAGGAATCCCCGGTACTGGGACGCGGCCAACAACCGGATCCAGTCCGTCGTCTTCTTTCCGAACGACAACATCGCGAGCGACGAGAGCGCCTTCCGGGCGGGACAGCTGCACGTCACGTACGATCTCCTGCCGGACCGGATCGAGCACTACCGGCGCGAGGCGCCGCAATTCCTGAGGGTCGACCCGTTCCTCGAGAGCTACTTCCTGCGCTTCAACGTGACCCGGCCGCCGCTCAACGACCGGCGCGTCCGCCAGGCACTTTCTCGGGCGATCGACCGCGCGGCCATCGCGCGGGATGTGCTCTACGGAAGCCGCGTGCCGGCGGGCGCCCTCACGCCGCCCAACACGGCGGGCTACACCTCGCCCGCGCAGGTCCCCACCGATTTTGCCGGCGCAAGGCGGCTCCTCTCCGAGGCGGGTTACCCGGCCGGCAGGAACTTTCCCCGCCTGGAGCTCCAGATGAACAACGACGCGATCAATTCCAAGATCATGGAGGCGATCCAGCAGATGTGGCGGCGGGAGCTCGGGATCGAGGTCGTGCTCGTCAACCAGGACTTTCGCGTCTATCTCGACAACCAGCGCACGCTTGCGTACCAAATCTCCCGGTCCCGATGGGTCGGCGACTACGACGACCCCAGCACCTACCTATACATGTTCAAGAGCGACAGCGGCAACAATGAGACGGGTTGGGCCAATCCGGAGTACGACCGGTTGAACGACGAGGCCGACCGCGCGCCCGACACGGCGACCCGCTACGCCCTGTTGGGGAGGGCGGAAGCCCTGCTGCTCGAGGACGCCCCGATCGCTCCCATCTTCTTCGGCACGCGAACCTACCTCGCCCAACCCTACGTGAGCGGATGGGATGCTTCGCTTCTCGGGATGCACCGCTACCAATATGTCGGATTCAACCCCTAGATTGCGCCGCAGGTTGCGGCGACTCACCGCGGGCTGCGCCCTGGCGCTCGCCGCCGCCGGCGCGGCATTCGCCGGCGACGTGAGCTTCGTCCGGGTCTGGCCCGGCTGGAAATCGGGCGACCTGTTCATGCGGATTTCCGAGTACTTCGGCAGCCCCGAGGATACGGGAGGCCGCATCATCCTGCGCACGCATCCCGACAACCGGACCGGCTGCTACTTCATCGCCCGCGTGCGCAACAAGGGGGCGGCAGAGTCCGGGGCAACCTTCGTGCTGCGGTTGATTGCGCCCGACAGCCCCGACCCGAAGACCTTTTCCTTTGCTGTCGATGTGCCGTCCGGCGAGCCCGTCTACGAAATCGGGCTGACCGGGCCGGACTGGAAGGGCCGAAAGGTTCATCCCGTTGCATGGCAGCTCGAGCTGCGTTCGGCCGACGGAAAGACGCTCGCGACCTCCCAGAGTTTCCTGTGGTCGAAATGAGCGATGCCGCGGGGTGGTCGGCGTGGTCGGCGTTTTCGCAGCCCCTCCGGCTTGAGCCGGCCGTCCTTGTCGAGCTGCTCGATGGCGGACAGGCCTTCCGGTGGACCCCGAAGGGGGACGGGATCTGGCTTGGCCTCTGGGACCGCCATGTCGCCCGGGTGAGGCTGAACCCTTCGAACCACCTGGAATGGTCCGTTCCGGGGACGGCGACCGCCGCGGACGAGGCTGCGCTGGCCGGTTACTTTGATGTCGCAAGCGACGCGGCGGCGCTCGCCGACCGGCTCCCGTGGCGCTCGGACGCCCACCTGGCCCGGTGCATCGAGTCGCTGCCCGGGCTGCGCATCCTCCGCCAGCCGTTCGGCGAGACGCTTCTTTGTTTTCTCTGCAGCTCCGCCAAGAGGATTGCGCAGATCAGGCAAATGGCGGCGTTGATGGCGGAGCGGCTCGGCGCGCCCACAAGGGCGCGCTTCCGGCGACTGCCATCGTGGCCGGAGCTCGCCACGGCCACCGAGGACGAACTGCGCGGCTGCCTTCTCGGATTTCGCGCCCGTTACGTCCACCAGACCGCCCGCTTCCTGGCCGCCCGCCCGGGCTGGCTTGAGGAAACCCGGGCCCTGCCCTACCCCGATGCCAAGGAGCGCCTGTGTTCCCTTCCCGGCGTCGGGGAGAAGATTGCCGATTGCGTGCTCCTCTATGGCGGCGGCCGGCTCGAGGCCTTCCCCGTCGATGTGTGGATCCTGAAGGCCATGGAAAGGCGCTACGGGCTCGCGGGCTGGAGCCCGCGGCAGGTCGCGCACTTTGGCAGGGTGCATTTCGGCCCGCTTGCCGGCCTGGCCCAGCAATATCTTTTTGCATGGGAGCGCAAGGCCGGGTAGACACCCCTCACAAGCGATGGCAACTCCTCCGGTCCTGTCCGTCATCATCCCCTGTTACAACGAGGCGAACACCATTCGCACGCTGGTCGAGCGCGTCCGTGCCGCACCGGGCCCGCAAAAGGAGATCATCATCGTCGATGACGGCTCGCGGGATGGGACCCGGGACATACTGCGCACGCAGATCGCGCCGCTGGTCTCGAAGATCATCTTTCACGAGATGAACAGCGGCAAGGGGGCGGCCCTGAAGACGGGCTTCGCCGCGGCGACGGGCGACATCGTGGTGATCCAGGATGCCGACCTTGAATACGATCCCCAGGAATACCCGAGGCTCATCAAGCCCATCCTCGAGGGCAAGGCCGACGTGGTCTTCGGCTCCCGCTTCATGGGCGCCGAGGCGCATCGCGTGGTCTATTTCTGGCACATGATGGGAAACAAGTTCCTGACGCTCCTCTCCAACATGTTCACCAACCTGAACCTCACGGACATGGAGACCGGCTTCAAGGTGTTCCGCCTCGATACGCTGCGAAAGATCGACCTCCAGGAGGCGCGCTTCGGGTTCGAGCCCGAGATCACCGCAAAGATCGCCCGCCTCGGCGTGCCGATCTATGAAGTGGGAATCAGCTACTCAGGGCGGACCTATTCCGAGGGCAAGAAGATCGGGTGGAAGGATGGCTTTCGCGCCCTCTGGGTGATCCTCAAGTACAATCTTTTCAGGTAAGGGGTCGCACGGTTAAATGTTAAATACGAAACGGAATTAAAAAGTAACAGTGCGACCCCATGCCTACGGCGCCGCC
>CAZGOX010000038.1:0-15280 GCA_964527955.1 uncultured Opitutaceae bacterium
GGTTGCGTATTTTGACCTGCGCAGCGCAGGTCAAAATACGCAACCTGACCCCTTTTTTGCTAAACCCGGGGCCGCTGTGACCGATTGGCGCGAGAGGAACACCATGCAGACTTGGGAAACGCGCCAGGCAGGAGCCGACCTTTCCGCGGAAGCGGGAAGGAGCCGTTGCTGGCGCACCCGGGACGTCACCTGGGGCCGCCCGATTTTCCGCGCCCCGGAGCTGCCTTCGGGCAGAACCGCCCGGTATGAGCTGGCCCCGGGCCAGCAGTTTTTCGGCCGCTCGGAGCGGAAGACGGTCTTGGTGTAGCTCGGTTTCTGATTCTGGGCCGCGGGAAGGAGGCTCGAACGAACGGGTGGGTGGTAGGGACGCCCGGCCCGGGCGTCCGGGCAAACTTTCGGGCCCATTCAAAAACCCCGGACGAAATGGATCGATTCAATACGGGCCGGGGGGCTGCGGACGGGCCTGCAAGCATGCCCGGACGGGCGGGCCGGGGGGCTGCGGACGGGCCTGCAAGCATGCCCGGACGGGCGGGCCGCCCGTCCCTACCTACAAGCCAGCTTACGCCTGGTCTACGAAGTTCGAATCGTCCGACGAGGAAGGCGCAAGGCGCGAGGTCTGGGGCGCGAGGAAGGGCTTCGATCCGTTCTGGCCGTTCTGCGAATGGCGCGAGCCGTTCTTATGCACCTCGGACGATGCGCGCCCGTTTGCGGAATAGCCGCGGGACCGGCGCAGGACCGGAACGACCACGGCGGTGCTTTCACCCCCGTTGGCGTAGTCCGACCGGCCGCCGTCGACCATCTTCATGAGGTCGCCCACCGCCGCCTGAACCTGGTCGGCCTGGGTTTTCAATTCGTCGCTGGACGCCGCGGACTGCTGCCCGAGGGCCGCGTTGGACTGGGTCACCCGGTCCATCCCCGCCACCGTGGAATTGAGCTGGTTGATACCCTCGCTCTGTTCGTGGGATGCCTGCGCGATCCCGGCCAGCATCTCGTCGAGCTTGCGGATCCTCTCGACGATCGCCCCCAGGTTGTCCGCCATCTTCGCGCCTATCGCGACGCCCTGTTCGCTCTTGGTCGCCGACCCGGAGATCTTCTCTGAAGTCTCGTGGGCTGCCTGGGCGCAGCGCTGCGCCAGCGTGCGCACCTCATCCGCCACAACGCCAAATCCCATGCCTGCCTCCCCGGCGCGCGCGGCCTCCACGGCCGCATTCAGCGCCAGGATGTTGGTCTGGAACGCGATTTCGTCGATTGTCTTGATGATCTTGGATATCTCGGCGCTCGACGCCTTGATGGCCGACATGGCCGCCTTCATCTCGCTCATGTCCCGGGCTCCGATGTCGGCTGTTTCGCGGGCCTCGGTGGCGAGGATCTTCGCGGCCTGGGCGTTCTCGGAATTGCGCGTGGTCATGCTCGCCATCTCGTGCAGCGCCGAGCTGCTCTCCTCGATGGCGGATGCCTGCTGGGAAGCCCCGTCCGCGATGGACTGGCTCACCTGGGCGACCTGGCGAGCCGCCACGTTGGTCTTCGACGACTCGCTGGCCAGCCTTGAGGCGACCGCCTTGATGGGCCTGCTGATCGCGCGGGCGACGAAATAGGCGACGGCCAGGCCCAAGGCGCAGCCCCCGACCGTTCCAATCGTGACAAAGGTTTCATTCCGGGCCTGCTCGGCGTGCATCCTCGTTTCGAGGGCCGCCTGGAAGTCGTGCACGCCCTGCCGCACGCCGGCGAGCGTCGCGCTGAACTGGGACCCGATCCGGTTCAGCTGGGAATTCATGATGTCGTCGCGCTCGTTCTTGAGCGCCACCGTGCGGTCCAATCCCTGCGCATAGGCCGCGGCGGAGGCCTTGAGCCCCTGGATTAGCGCCGCCTTGGAGGCGTCCTTGAGGGTCGCGTCCATCTTCTCAAGCTCCTCCTGGTCCTTCTCGATCCGCCCTATCTGCGTCACCGTGACGCCCAGCGCCGCCCGGGCGGCGTCGGAGGACTCGGGACGGGAGGTCAGCAGGAAGGCATTGACGTCGCTCGTGCACTCAAAAAACGCCTTCAGCGCGCTCGAGAGCTTGAACGCCGCATTCATGTCGCCCTGGTCCCTCGCCGCGGTGAGCATCTTCTGCAGGTCGTTCGCGATTTCCGACGCGGCCGGCTTCAGGACCTGCCGGTCCACGGTCGAAAGCTGGGCCGCATTGTCCACCAGGTGCCGGAATGCCCCGTCGTAGTCGGCCAGCAGTCGCTTGGCGGCTGCGACTTGGGCAGCCCGGCTCGAGTCGACCATCCGCATCTCGGCGGTCTCAAAGCCCGCGTCGAGCGCGGCCTTGGCCTTGCTGTAGCTCTCCACGCTGGTGTCGGATCCTGTCGCAAGGAATTCGTTCACCTGCATTTTCAAGGTAAGCATGGATGCCTCGAGGCTCGCCGCCGCGTTCGTCTCGTCCGCGCTCTCGGCATAGAGCGCAAGGTTTCGTCCGGCTGCGCCAAGCGCCAGGTAGGATATGAGCGTGACGGCGGTGGTGACCGCGAATATGAGCCCGAATCCGAGCGCGATCTTCCTGCTGATGGTCAGTCTGGAGTAGAAGTGCATGGGGTGTTCCTTGGGGCTATTGTCGGGCGTTGGCGTGCCGGTCCGCCGGCCTGTCAATCGTCGGCGGAAAAGCGGATCGGGATGACAACCCTGAGGGAAACAGCCGAGCCGTCGCGTTCGGCCGGCTTGAACTTCCACTTCCTGAGGGCCTCCAGGGCGGGTTCCTCGAACTCGCAATTGCTCGACCTCGCCACTTTCAGGTCCTGGGGATTGCCCTGTTGGTCTATGAGGACATTCACCATGACAACGCCCGATATCCTCTTGTCATGCAGATCATTCGGAAAACTGGGCGAAATGATGCGCACCGGGACCGGCGGTTCAATCCGGCTGTCGGCAAGCGCCGTCGCTGGCAATGCGATGGCCGCAAACGCCAGTACAAGGGCTGGTATTTTCATCCTGCTCACACGCCTGCTACATCGGACCGGCTGCGCACGGGTTGAGGGAAAAGTACGTAACCTATCTGTTTTGGCGCGCTTATGGACCGTTATCGGCTAAAGAATGATGCCAACGCGCCGTTAAAGTTGTGTCGCGCTGCGCCTGAACGGCCCTATTTTCACCTTTTAGCCCGCCCATGTCGCCACAGAGATCGCTGCAACGCAGGGTCGCAACCGCGGCCGGACTCGCCCTCCTTATGGGCGCCTTGGACTTTGCCGCACAGCGCATGGGCGCGGTCGTCCCAGGCGACCTGGCGGCGATCGAGGCGGTGTCCACGGCCATGGCGTCGGGACTCATCGTCGCCGGCGCCGCCCTCTGGCTGCTGCGTTGCTCCGCCCTGCCCCGGTCCCGCGCGGCCGGAATGGTCCTGGCTGCAGCCGCTTTGGTGATCGCCCTGGCCAGCCTTGGCCCCATGGGCCTTCGCCGGGGAATCCCGGCCGCGCTGGCCCTGGTTTCCGCGGGAATGCTCGCGGGCACCCTTTCCGGGCGGAAGGCCGTCGGCATATCCACCTGGCTCGCCCTCGGGTCGGCCTCGATCGGCCTGACCGTGATGCTCAAGCGGCTGATCGAGTTCCAGCTGAACCCCGGTGGGGTGGCCAACCACATCTCAGCCCTGGCCACCGTTCCCACCACCCTGGGCCTGCTGGCGCTCAGCGCGGGGCTGGCCGTGTCCCAGCCGGAGCTTTATTTCGTGCGCGTCTTCCTCGGCGGGCGCTCCTCGCACAGGAGGGCCCGGCACCTGCTGCTGGTCATCCTGCTGGCCCCCCCGGTCTTCGAGTGCATCAGGCTCGCGATCGTGCGCCAGAGCAACCTGAGCCTCGCCTCCGGGATAGCGGTGACCGTCGCCTTCGAGATGGTCTTCCTGATGCTGCTGATGATGCTCGTTGCGCGCACGGGGGACGAGCAGGACCAGAATCTGGAGCAGGCCGAGGTCACCCGCGACCGGGTGATGGCCCAGGCCGCCCTGCTCCAGCAGGAGGTCGCGCGCCGGACCCGCGAGCTGGAGATGGCCAACTCGAACCTGCGCGTCGTCGCCCAGGTCAATTCCCTTCTCGCCCTCACGACCCAGCACACGCCCAACGGCGTCGTCATCGCCGACGCACAGCGGAGCGTGCTTTGGATCAACCCGGTCTGGGAGCGGCTCAGCGGCTGGGACCAGGCGGCGTCGCTCGGACACTCGGCCGACCGGATGCTGGGAGAGGTATGGGGGGAGGCCGCCTTCACCAGGGCTCAGGCGATATTCCGTGCCGGCAGGCCTGACTCGTTCGAGGTGACCAGGACCGGGAGCGACGGCGAGAGACAGTGGGTCCGGATCACCGTCCAGCCGGTGCGCGACAAGGCCCAGGACGACCTGCTCACCCATTTCATCATCATCTTTGACGACTTCACGGCCTACAGGGAGGCGGACAGGCGCCTCCAGGCGGCCAACGACCGACTGCAGTTCGCCCTCCATTCTTCCGGATACGGCATCTGGCAGACGCAGATCAGCGACAGCCGCCTGGAGTGGGACGAGCGCATGCTCGAGATTTACGGCATCGGCCGCGCGGAGTTCGGAGAAACCTTTTCCGAGTGGATCCGCCTCATCCACCCCGAGGATCGCGAGGGCGTGCTGGCCCACCGGGACCAGTTCCTGGAGGGCAAGGTGGACCACTTCGACATCGATTTCCGGATTGTGCGCCCCGACGGAGCCGTCCGCTACCTCGAGGCCCACGGTTTTCTGGTCCGCGACGCGACCGGGGCTCCCGACCGGCTGGTCGGCCTCAACCGCGACATCACCTCGGATGTGGAGATGCGCGACACCCTGCGGGTCGCCGAGGAACGGCTGGGGCTGGCCCTGCTTGCGACCAACGAAAGCGTCTGGGACTGGAACATCAGCAACGGGACCATCTACCGCGACCGGCGGTGGGCGGAGCTGCTCGGGCATGAGGCGCAGGAGAGCATCATCGTCCAGTCGGCATGGGCCAGCAGCTTGCATCCCGACGATGTGGCCGCAGCCCAGGCGGCGCTCGACGCCCACCTCCAGGGGGAAACCGCCATTTACATGGCGGAATACCGGCTCCGCTCCAAGACGGGGCAGTGGATCTGGACCCTCGACCGGGGAAAGGTCGTCCAGAGGGACCGGGACGGGAAGCCCCTGCGGATGGTGGGCACGCAGGGCGACATCACAGCGCGAAAGAAGTTCGACGAGCGCCTGCGCCACAGCGAGGAGATCTCAATCCAGCTCGGTCGCCTGGCGCAGATCGGGGCCTGGGAGTGGTCGCTGGAAACCCAGACCATGACCTGGTCGCCCGAACTCTACCGGATCTGCGACGCCGAGCTCGGCTACGCGCCCACCCTCGCCGATCTCCAGGGACTGTTCCCCGTCGAGTACCGCGACACCTTCACCCGGGCCACGGAAACAGGGTCCGCGGACGGCAGGGGCTTCGACTTTGAATCGCCGATGACGACCCTCGGCGGCCGGATCCTGTGGGTGCGGGTGATTGGAAAGGTGGAGTCCAAGGCCGGGCGGGCGGTCCGGCTCTTTGGGGCGATCCAGAACATCACGGGCCAGCGCGACGCCGAGGCGGCCCAGCGCAAGCTCGAGACGCAGCTGTTCCAGGTTCAGAAGATGGAGACCCTGGGAACGCTCGCCGGCGGCATCGCCCACGACTTCAACAACCTGCTCACGGGAATCCTCGGTTACCAGGAACTCGCCCTGGACACGCTCCCCGAGGGGCATCCGTCGCGCGAATGCCTCACCGAGTCCCGCAACGCCTGCTCCCGGGCCCACGAGCTTGTCGAGCAGATCCTAACGTTCAGCCGGCAGACCAGCGGCGGGAAGCCCGCGCCGGTCGAGCTTCCCCCGATCATCGAGGAGACCCGGCGCTTCCTTCGCGCGACGGTCCCGTCGACAATCCAGATCGAGGTGAACGTCGCCCCCCATTGCAGCCGGGTGCTCGCGGATCCAAGCCAGATCCACCAGGTGCTGCTGAACCTGGGGACGAACGCCGCCCACGCCATGCGGGCCGGGGGCGGCGTGCTCAGGATCGGCCTTGCCCAGGTGCGGCTCAACCCGAGCCAGTCGGCCAACGGGAATACGCCAGGCGGCGTCTATCTCTGCCTGAGCGTGGCCGACAACGGGCATGGGATGGACGCGGAGACCCAGAAGAGGATCTTCGACCCGTTTTTCACGACGAAGGAGGTCGGCGAGGGGACCGGCCTGGGCCTCGCGGTGGTTCACGGCATCGTCCACGCACACGGCGGAACGATCGAGGTCATCACGGCCCCGGGGGAGGGGGCCATCTTCAACGTGTACCTTCCGGCACTTTCCGAGGAGCTCGACGAGCCGGCGCTGGCCCCGAGCGAGGCCGTGCCGTCCGGCCGCGGCGAGCTGGTGTGCATTCTCGACGATGAGCAGATTGTGGCCCAGGTCGCCCGCCTCAGCCTGGAGCGCTACGGCTATCGCACGGCCGTTTATAATTCGCCCGAGGCGTGCCTGGAGGCCCTGAAATCGGGCCACCCGGGGTTCTCCCTTCTTCTGACCGACCACACCATGCCGGGCATGACCGGCATGGAGCTTTCGACCCAGGTCCGCACGTTCGCCCCCAGCCTGCCCATCGTCATCATGTCCGGATATTTTTCCAGGATATCGCCGCGAGCCCTGGAGGACATCGGGCACATCGCGCTGCTCGCCAAGCCGTTTTCCATGGGCGAGCTCGTCGGCGTCGTGCACCGCGCACTCCACCCGGACGGACAGGGAACCCGCGAGGCCGTCCCAAGGACCTGAGTCTTCAGCCCTCCGAGACGAGCTGGTTCACGGCGCCCGCATCCACCAGCGATTGGGCGGCGACCGCCGCGCCAGGAGCCGAGAGGATGGTCGAGGAGGCTGCGGCGTTGGCCGCGGCCGCCTCGGCCGGGTCGGCGAGGGCCGAGTAACGGTTCTGCAGCTCGACGGCCGCGCGCGCATCAGGGGCGCCGGCCGCCTGCGCTCCGGCGTCCGCCAAGCCCCCGTCCTCCGGCTGCCGGGCCGAGGGCCGCGCGCGCTCCGCGAGGTTGCGAAGAGGGCGGCCGAGCGACGATTGGCTGAGAGCCGCATCGTACAGCGGCAGGTTGGAATGGATGGTGTTCATGTTTGAGTGGGGGGGGGATTGCAGGGTTCAGTCTTGCGGTTACTGTGCCGGGGTGAGGGGCCCGGCGTGGACCGGCGCCTTTTCCTTGGCGCGGGCAAGGGAGGGCAGCGCCGAGCCGCTGAGGGCGGCCTGGTTCTGCCAGGCTGCGGCCTTGTTGCTGGTCGCGATGTCGGTCTGGACTTCCTTGCGGAAGATGGGGATCTCGCGCGGGGCCTGGATCCCTATCTTGACCACATCGCCGTCGATGCGGTTGATGCGAATCTCAATCGAGTCGCCGATGATGATCGCCTCGTTCGCCTTGCGGGATAGGACAAGCATGTTTGGTTTTCCTGGGATCTGGGATTCCTAAGCGGTGGCCCGGGCGGCCTCTGCCTCCTCGACGACCGGGTGGCGGGCGCTATAGCGGGTGTGGTTCTCGATGACGACCTGGCGGCCGACGAGGGTGCGGCGATTGACCACAACCGGGCCGATCAGGTTCACCGTGGCCGCCTGCGGGAATCGCGGGTTCAGGGTGACGATGTTCAGGACCATGGCATCGGCCGGATCAGAGATGCCGAGGCTCTCCGCATCCGCATCGAAGAGCTCGATCTCATAGCCCGGCAGGATGATGCCCGGCTCGAGCACCACGAAGTTCACCGAGCCGGACGGGCCGGTGAGCTTCATCCAGAGGAACGGCAACTGGTCCGCATTGTAGAGCATTTCCGCGTGCGTGTAGTCGCGGAATCCAAGCAGTCCATCGGGCAGCGTGAAGGCGTTCGTCGGGACTGCGGCGACGTCTTGCGGGTACAGTTCGGGCTGGAATTTCATGGGAAAAAATCAGGGGATGTATTGGGTGATGGACAGTTGCAAAACCTTGGCCGCGGTTTCCATGGCGGCTTGGTAGGCGAGCTGGGTCTGGTCGAGCCTGGTGATCGTGGTCGCGAGGTCGGCGTTGGTCTGGGAGGACATGAGGGAGGCGAGGTTCGTGGAATTGGACTGCTCCTGGGTCTGCTCGGACTGGATGCCAAGCTGGATGGCCCCATTTTCCGCCGCCGCGCTGGAGAGGACCTCCTCGGAACCATTGAGTGTCTGCGCCGCTGCGGACACCGCCGCCGTGTCGCCGCCGGTCATTGCGTCGCGCACCGCGATCATGTTGTTGATCATGTCTGCAAGCCCGGAATTCGTCGCGCCGGTCGTCGAGGGGTTGATGGAACTCGTGGGCGAGATGGGTATGGCCGCGTGGCCGGAATTTCCCACATAGCTCACGGAGGTGATCTTGCCGGTGGAGTCGGTCGTGGCCGTGAAGGGGGGCTTGTCCACGGCCGTGCCCGCATAGAGGTAGTTGCCGTTCACCTGGGTATTGGCGACCGACACCGCCTGCTCGATCAGCTGGTTGAGCTCGTCCGCATATCCGGCATTGGCTCCGTTTCCCAGGGTCCCGGTTCCTTCCGTCGCCAGCTGGGTGGCATTGTCATAGATCTGGGTCAGCGAATTCAGCCCCGAGTAGGAGGCCTGGGCAAGGTTGAGCGCCTGGGCGGCGTTCTTGCTGAATTGGGCCAGCTGGCTGCTCTGGCCCTCCTCCTGGATGAACTGCCCGAACACAGAGGGATTGTCCGAGGGCTGCGTGACCGCGAGCCCGCTCGACACCTCGGCCTGCAGGGTGGACTGCTGCGTGTTGAGCTGCTGGAGCTCGGTGAGCACGCTGTTCGTGACCATGTTGTTTGTGATGCGCATGGCTTCGGTGGGTTGGGTCAGGCGGAGCTCGTCATGTCGGTGATGAGCGCAGTCAGCATGTTGTTCACGGTCGCAAAGAGCTCCGACGACGCCTGGAAGGCCGTCTGGTAGGTCATCAGTTTCGACATTTCGTCGTTGAGCGACACGCCGCTGTAGCTGCTGCGCTGGTTGTTCACGATCGTCTGCACATTGGTCTGGTCGGTCACCTGGGTGTTGGCCGTGTCCAGGGCCTGGCCGATGTTGCTGGCCGTGTTGCCGTAGAAGCCGTCGATCGTGCCGTCTATGGAATCGCCGCCGGACGTCGAGAAGGCCTGGTTGGCCAGGTTGGCCACAGCCGTTGCGATGGAGTTGTCCCCGGCCGCACCGGTTCCCGCCTTGAGAGTCAAGCTGGTCACGCCGGGGTCGACGGCGATCGTGCCGGCGGTCGTCCCGGAACCATCGAAGAAGTTGCCGCCGGACGCGCCTGAAGGGTTGTAGGCCGAATTGACTGCGGTGACGATCTGCGAGGCCAGGGAGGCCAGGCCATTGCGCAGCGTCTGGACGGCTCCCGCGCTGGCAGAGATCGTTCCGGCCAGGGAGCCGGAGGAGGGATCGAGTGCCGTGGATCCAGCCGCAAGGGCGCCGGAGGCGTAGGTCAGCGGGTTCGCCACGGTGGCACCTGAGACAAGGGCCACGGACCCGCCGCCGGCCGCCGCGACCGTGACCGTGTCCTCCCCCTGCGCGTCCTGCTGGACGCTGACCGGGACGAGCGAGGAGAGTTGCTCGAGCGCGGCCTCCCGCTGGTCGATAAGGACGGCGGCCGAACCGGGCTGGATTGCCTCGCAGCTCGCGATCTGGCTGTTGAGCGTCGCCACCTGCTGGAGGAGGCTGTTGGCGGTCGTGACACCGGTGGTCACCTGGGAGGCTGCGTCCACCTGGGTCTGCGCCAGATTCTTGTCGGTCTCCTGGAAACGGTTCGCGAGCACGCCGGCCTGGGCGACGACGGTTTCCTTGGCCCCAACGTCGGTGGGGTTCGCCGCAAGATTCTCGAAGGCATTGAAAAAGGAGCTGATCGACGAGCTCAGCCCGCCCGCAATCTGGGTGGAAGTGCCGCCGGGGGAGGAACTGGAGCTCGTGATGTTCTCCCCGAGCGCGGCCTGGGCCTGCTGAAACACCCCCTGCTGGGCCGTGAAGCCGGAAACCAGGGAGCTTTGCTCCTGCACCATGCGGTCCAGCACGGTGCTGCGATTCTGCGAAACGTTCACGGAGACGCCCATGCTCACCGGGCCCTCGCCGGTCTGCGCCATTCCCCGGTTGCTGATCTGCGTCGTCTCCTCCGAGTATTCGGGATTGTTTACGTTGGCGATGTTGCTGCTGATGATGGAGATCGCCTCGCTCTGCGCGTTGAGCGAGGAGGCCGCGGCGCCAAGGGAACCTAGTAGGCCGGACATGGTGTGCGTTGGTTTGGAGGACCGGGCTCAGCCCGCGTTTTGAAGCGATGCGGCAAGCCGGGGTGAGGAAACGGTCACTCTTCCGTCGGCGGAATAGGTCTTGGTGAAGGCCGAGGGCCAAAGCCTCCGGAGCAGCTCCTGCTGGCAGTCCACCGCCGTCGCCAGCAGCCGCTCGTTCAAGCGCATGATGCGCCGCACGCGGTGCACCAGCCGGTTCACCTCGCCGATCAGGGCCTCGAGCAAGGGGCGCCCCTCGGGGGCGATCAGGGGAACCAGCGACCGGAGCGTTGCGTTTGCGGGTCTGAGGTTCTCCGCCGCCAGCTTCGCCGACATCTCCTCCCTTAGGCGCCGGCAGTCGTGCAGGACATCCACCTGCGCCTGGATGGCCTTGTTGGCCACGAGGAGGGCGACGGGGTCCCGCTTGAAGATCAGGTCTCGCTGCTCCTCCATGAGATGAAGGAGCCGGCCGTATTCAGCCACCTCGGCCCGGAGGCACTCGGCGACGTTTTTCCAAAGCGTGGTCTTATAGTTCCCTTCGTTTCCGGGGGCGGGGTTGTCCTTTCACCCACCGGCGCAAGTTGCTGTGCGAGGACCTTGGCCAGCCCCATGCCGCCGGCTGCCGCCAGCTTCTGGGACAGGGCGTCCGTGAGCATGTATCCATACACGCTGCCCTGGGTGCTGTCTTCGCCGCCCATCATGGACCCCACGCTCTGGCTGAGGAACTGCCGCAGCAGGATGGCCTCGAACTGGCCGGCTACGACCTTGCGCTGGACGGCCGGGGACTGGCTCGGGAGGGACTTCAAGTCGATCGAGGTCGGCTGGCCGGCGAGCGTGGGGCTGATCGAGGAGATGTCCATGGTCAGTTGATGATGAGTTCGGCCTGCAGGGCGCCGGAGCGCTTCAGGGTCTGAAATATGGCCATCATGTCGCGGGTTGAGACGCCCAGGGCGTTGAGGGCCGCGGCAAGGCGCTCGATGGTCGGAGGTTCCTCGAGCACGGCAAAGCCTCCCCGTCCCTCGTTCACGCTGGTCTGGGTGCTCTGCGTCAACTGCGTCGTTCCGCCGATGCTGAACGGGTTGGGCTGGCTCACGCCCATGTTGGACGTGACCGTGATCGTCAGCGAGCCGTGGGCGATCGCCACCTGGGAAATGCGCACGCTGGAGGTCGCAACGATCGTGCCGGTGCGCTCGTTGATCACGATCCTGGCGAGCGTGTCCGGGACGATGTCGATCAGGCCGAGGTCGGCGACAAACGAAACGTCGCGGCCCCGGTACGCCGTCGGAAGGTGCACCTGGACGGTCGCGGCATCCACCGCCAGGGCCACGGCCGGCCACTGTCCGTTGATTGCGTCCGCCATCCGGGCCGCCGAGTTGAAATCCGGGTTTTGAAGGAGGAGGCGGACCATGTCATCGTGGACAAACACGGCCGGAATCGCGCGCTCGACGATGGCCCCGCTGCTGATCAGGCCGACCGTCGGATGGTTCTTCTGGACCGTGGCGCCGCCGGCCCCGCCGGCCCCGCCGATAAAGCCTCCGATCGCAACCGGGCCCTGGGCCACGGCATAGGTCCGTCCGTCCGCACCGAGCAGCGGCGTCTGGAGCAGGACACCTCCCTGGAGGGACTTCGCATCCCCCATGGACGCAACGGTCGCATCGATCCGCGCGCCGGGTTTGAGGAAGGCGGCGATGTCGGTCGTGACCATCACCGCGGCCAGGTTCTTGGAGGTGAGGTCCTGTTCGGTTTCCGTGATGCCATAGCGCTGGAGCAGGTTGACCACCGCATGGAGCAAGGCGATCGAGTCGCTGTCGCCGTCCCCGGCGAGACCCGCCACGAGACCATAGCCGACAAGTTGGTTGTCCCGGCCGCCCTCCAGCAGCGTGATGTCCTTGATGCGCGAGGCCCGGGCAGCCGCGGGCATGGCTGCCAGCGCAAGCGCGAGGGCGAACCAAGCCAGGAACTTGTGGGGGGGCTGCATGATTGGAATCCTTTCCATTGCTGTCTGGTGGGTTAGAACGGACGCAGCATCTCGTAGAGCTTGCTGAACCAGCCCAGCTTCTCGGCGTCCGTGAGGGCGCCCTGGCTGATGAATTCCACCTTGGCCTCCGCTATGTTGCTGGAGAGAATGGTGTTGTTGCTTGCGATATCGTCGGGGCGGATGATCCCGTGCAGGACCACGTACTGGGTTTCACCCGAGAAGGTGACGAGGCGCACCCCCTCGATCACCAGGTTTCCGTTGGGCAGCACGTCCGTGACGAGGACGGCCGCCGTGCTGGTCGCCGACTGCGAATTGCTGATCTGCCCGCCGCCCGTGTAGTCCGACTTGCCCGCCACCGACACCCCGGGCAGCTGCCCGCCGTGCGTGCCGGCTCCGCTCACCGCCGGGGGAAAGAGGAATTGGCTCACCGAATCGTTCAGCGTCGACTGGCGGGTCGACTCCTTGTTCTGCGTGCTCGTGGCCGCGACGGATTCCTGGACAATGACGGTGACGATGTCGCCGGCCATCGCGGCCTTGTGGTCCGCGTAGATGCTGCGGCCCTCGACGCCCCCCGAGATCCAGAGCGAATCGGCCCGCAGCGCTCCGGCCGCAATGGCAAAGAGGAGGATTTCCGGAATCGGGCGAAGGTTCATGGGCTGTGGTGTCTAGAAGCTCACCTCGACACGGCTGTCGGCCACGACCACCGCCGAGATGTCCTTGCGCGAGTCCAGGTTGCGCACGACCACCAGCTGGCCCTGCGTCCCGTTCTCCAGGGCAAGCGCCCTCAGGCTCACGGACAGCATGCCCTCGGAGGCGACGACATTGACCATCTCCCCCTTGCGGACCAGCGGGCGGCGGGCGATGTCGTTCCAGCTGAGGAGCCGGTCCGCGGGAACCTGGCGGGCGAAAATGAAGGAGCTGTCGCCGGCGGACGCGGGAAGCGCGTTCCGGTCCCGGAAACTGTCCACCCTGCGGGCCTCAAGGACGGCGGGGTCGAAGGCGGATCCAGCCGCGAGCGGCTGTCGCGCGCACCAGGCGTCGCGCCAGAGGGAGGCCTGGAGCACCAGATACGGATCGTCGACCTGGACCCCGTCACCAATCACCCGGCACCGGACCGACATGGTCGAGGAGGGCACCGGCGGATACTCCGTGATCACAACGCTCCAGGACGAGGCCGTGGTGGACGGCGGCACCCAGGGCCGGAGCATTTCGAGCTGCAGGTCGCCCTCGAGCTGGAAGTGGCCGGCGAGATCCTTCGTGAGTGCGGCGATGAGCTGGGCGTCGGTGCACGGCGCCGGCGCCGCGGCGGAGGCCGCAAGCGGCGCGCCCAGGGCGAGGAGGAGGCAAGGAAGCAGGCGCGGGATCATTTCTTCAGGTTGGCGACATTTTGAAGCATTTCGTCCGAGGCCTGCACGGACTTGGAATTGATCTCATACGCGCGCTGGGCCGTGATCAGGTTCACCATCTCCTCCACGATGCTCACGTTCGAGGACTCGAGGAAGCCCTGAAGCGTGCTGCCGAAGCCGGCCTGGCCCGCCTGGCCCACCTGGGGCGCCCCGCTCGCCGGAGTCTCGCCGTCGAGGTTTCCGCCGAGGCTGTCGAGGCCGGATGGATTGGGAAAGCGCGCCAGCGAAAGCTGGAAGGTCTGGACGCCGTTCGGACCCTGCACCGACACGCTGCCCGTCTGGGAAATGGTGATCGACGTGGCCCCCGTCTGGATCGTCTGGAACCCGCTCAGGACTGGCATCCCGTCGGCGGTGACCACCTGGCTCTGTGCGTTGAGCTTGAACGAACCGTCCCTCGTATAGGCGATCGTCCCATCGGGCTGCTGGACCTCGAAGAAGCCGTCGCCCTGGATCGCGAGGTCGAGCTGCTGGCCGGTCGACGACACCTGGCCCTGGGTGAACACCTTCGAGGTGGCCCCGACCTTCGTGCCGTTGCCGACCTCGATGCCCGTCGGGACGACGTTGCCATTGCCCGTGTCCGAGCCAGCGGCCCGCGGCTTCTGGTACAGCATGTCCTGGAACTCGATCTTGCTCTTCTTGAATCCCGGCGTGTTCACATTCGCCAGGTTGTTGGCGATGGTGTTCAGATTGAGCTCCTGGGCCTCCATGCCGGTGGCCGCGGAGTAAAGCGATAGGTTCATGGATCGTTACGGGTGGGAAAGTCCGCCGCGACTGGGGCCGGCGCGCCCCCATCGCGCGCTCGGCCGTGCAGTCGTGATTGCGGTTGTCTGTCTGGGGAATTCATTGCGCCTGGGCCCTCAACCGAGGGCGTCGAGCTCCTTTTGCATCTGTTCGTCGGCGTTGGTGATCACGCGCTGGTTCGCATCGTAGGCGCGGGAGATCAGCACCAGGTTCACCATCTCCCGAAGCGGGGCCACATTCGAACCCTCGAGGGATCCCTGGGTGAGGATGGGCTTGGACAAGGCCTCCGGGGGATTGTCGGTCTTTGCCACGAACATCCCGCCCGCAATCGGCGTCAGGGCGCTTTCGTCGGCAAACTTGAAGACTCCGATGCGGCCGACCGGGGCTCCGTTTTGCACGATGCTCCCGTCGGGGTTGATCGTCACCTTGGCCGTGTCCGACTGGAGGGTGATCGGCGAGCCCTGCCCGTTCATCACGAGGCCGCCCGCGCACACCAAGGAGTGATCGGCACGGGCACTGAACTCGCCGGCCCGGGTGTAGGTGGTCGTGCCATCGGGCATTTGAACCTGAAAGTACCCGGGACCCTGGATGGCCACGTCGAGATCCCGCCCGGTCGGCTGGGCCTCTCCCGGGGTGAAGCTGATGCCATTGGTGGCCTTCGGAAAAAGCGCCTCCTGACTCAGATCCGCCCCCGCCTGGGCATTTGGATCGAGCTGCCAGCCGCCCGCCGGCTGCGTGGAGAACTCCACGGTCCTCTTCCTGTACCCGGAGACCTGCCCGGACGTAATGTTCTGGGCAACGACATCCTGCCACCGCTCGAGGGCGGATAGTGCGGAGGCACTTTGGTAGAGTCCGATGTTCATCCGGGCCGCAATGTAGCAGCACCGATGCCAAGATCA
>CAZGOX010000039.1:0-6023 GCA_964527955.1 uncultured Opitutaceae bacterium
CACCCTCAGCGGCGGCGAGTCCCAGAGGCTCAAGCTCGTCCGGTACCTTGCGGGCTTCGGCGACACGGGGTCGCGGACGGGCGCGCTCCTCCTTCTCGACGAGCCCACGACCGGGCTGCACCGCCACGACGTCCGGCGTCTCCTGTCCCTCCTGAACGCGCTTGTCGACCGGGGACACAGCCTCGTCGTGATCGAGCACAACCTGGACGTGCTCAAGGCGGCGGACTGGATCCTCGAGATCGGGCCCGAAGCCGGACTCGCCGGGGGCCGGATCGTCGCCGAAGGCGCCCCCGAGGACATCGCCGCAGGAGGCTGGGCCACCTCCCCGTACCTGCGGGCCGCCCTCGACGAGGGCGCCGGCGGCCGTCCAGTCGGAGGCTCGCCGGCCGCCGTGGAGGAGCGGGCCGTCCCCGGACCCTTGCGCGCGCGGCCCCTGGAGATCGTCGGCGCCCGGGAGAACAACCTGAAGAACCTTTCCCTCAAGATCCCTCACGGCGCCTACAACGTCATCACCGGCGTCTCCGGCTCCGGGAAGTCCACGCTGGCGTTCGACCTCGTGTTCGCGGAGGGCCAGAGGCGCTTCATGGAGTCGATGTCGCCCTACGCGCGGCAGTTCGTCGAACAGCTCCCCCGCCCCGCCGTGGACCTGCTCACCGGGATCCCGCCGACGGTCGCGATCGAGCAAAGGGTGACCCGCGGCTCCCGAAAATCCACGGTCGCCACGATCACGGAGGTCGCCCAGTACCTGCGCCTGCTGTACGCGCGCCTCGGCGTGCAGCACCATCCCGACACCGACCGGCCCGTCATGCCGCTGTCCCCGGGCGCCCTTGCGAGGCTCCTCGCGCGGGCGGTGTCCTCGGGCGCCGCCCGCCGGTCCAGGCATCTCTATCTCTGCGCACCCGTGGTCAGGGGCCGCAAGGGGCACCACCAGCCCATCGCGACGTGGCTTGCCAGGCAGGGATTCGGGATGATGAGGGCCGACGGCGTCGTCATGCGCACCGACGCCTTCAGGAAACTCGACCGGTACAAGGAGCACGACATCGAGGCGGTCGTCGCCGACCTGAAGCCGGGCATTCCGCCGGCGGCGCTGGAAACCGCACTGCGCGTTGGACACGGGTCCTGCTTCCTGCTCGCGGACGGCGGAGCCGCCCTCTCCTGGTTCTCGACGACGCGAACCGACGCCGAGACGGGAGAGTCCTTCCCGGAGCTCGACCCGAAGCACTTTTCCTTCAATTCGCCCCGGGGCTGGTGCCCGGCCTGCCGCGGGTACGGCCGCATCTTCGACTGGATGCTTGCTGAGGACGACGAGGAGCTGCCCCCCGAGGTCGCGGACCTCAAGGCCGACCAGGCCCTGGCCGGCCGCAACTCGGACGCGAGGCTCATGGCGGGCGTCGAGTGCCCGGGATGCGGGGGCGCGCGCCTGAACCGCGTCTCCCGTTCGGTCAAGCTGCACGCGCGGGGCCGTGCCGCGCCATTCTCCCTCCCGGCCCTCGTCGCAGGGACGCCCTCCGAGGTCCGCGCCCACCTGCGTTCCCTGGCCCTTGACGCGCGCGGCCGGCTCGTCGCGCGCGACATCGTGAGCCAGATCGAGGAGCGCCTGAGGTTCCTCGAGCGGGTCGGGCTGGGCTACCTGACGCTCGACCGGCCGACCGAAACGTTGTCCGGGGGCGAGGCCCAGCGCATCCGCCTCGCGGCCCAGCTCGGCTCGAACCTCGCCGGAGTCCTCTATGTCCTGGACGAGCCCAGCATCGGCCTGCACGCGCGCGACAGCGAGCGCCTCGTCAGGACGCTCCAGGCGCTTCGCGCCAAGGGCAACACGCTGCTCGTCGTCGAGCACGATGAGGCGGTCATGGCACAGGCCGACCACATCATCGATCTCGGGCCCGGCGCCGGGATCCATGGGGGCGAGCTCCTGGCCGAGGGATCGCCCGCGGCCATCCGGAGGTCGGCGAAGTCCCTGACGGGGCTCTTCCTTGCGCGCGGCATCCGCCATCCCCTCTGCGGGGCCCGGCGCCCCATACCGGCCCCGCCCGGGGCGTCCCGGGGGAAGTTGGCCGGGTCCGGATGGCTCGAAATGCGGGGCGTCCGCTACCGCAACCTAAAGGGCTTCGACCTGCGCCTGCCGCTGGGTCGGCTGGTCATGGTCGCGGGGCCCAGCGGCGCAGGGAAGTCGACGCTCTGCGCCGACCTTCTTCGCCCTGCCGCCGCCTTCGCGGCGAAGGCGAGGCGGGCCAGGGTTTCGGGAGGGAGCTTCGCGCGGGCCACGGGCTTCGACGGCGGCGCACCGCCGCCGTTCAGCGAGCTTCTTGGGGCCGCCTCCTTCGGGGCCGTGATCGCGGTCGACCAGGACCCCATTGGGAAGACCCCCCGCTCCACACCAGCCACCTACCTCGGCATATTCGACTTGATACGCTCCTTCTTTGCGTCGCTGCCGGAGTCGAAGATGAGGGGCTACACGGCATCAAGGTTCTCGTTCAACACCGCAGGAGGCCGCTGCCCTACCTGCGAGGGCGCGGGGCGAATCAGGCTCGAGATGTCGTTCATGCCCGACGCCTACCTCCCCTGCGACGACTGCGGCGGCCTTCGCTACGGTCCGGACCTTGCCGACATCGAATGGAAGGGAAAGACGATCGGCCAGGTCCTCATGCTCACCTTCGACGAGGCGGTCCAATTCTTCGATTTTCACGCCCAGCTCGCGCGCGTCTGCCGCCTCATGGCGGACTGTGGACTGGGCTACCTGACCCTGGGCCAGAGTTCACCCACGCTCTCAGGGGGCGAGGCCCAGCGCCTCAAGCTGGTCACCGAGCTCGCCCGAAAGGGAAATGCCAGGCGCGGCCGTCCGTCATCCAATCTTTACATCCTGGAGGAACCGACGATCGGCCTGCATCTGAGCGACTGCGAAAAGCTGATCCGCGTCCTCCAGACGCTCGTGGACCAGGGACACACCGTGGTCGTGGTCGAGCACCACCCCGACCTGCTTGCCGAGGCCGACTACATTGTCGAACTGGGCCCAACGGGAGGCCCGGAAGGCGGCGAGTTGCTCTATCAGGGGCCGCTCGACGGGCTGCTCAAGACAAAGGGAAGCCCGACGGCCCCGTTCCTTCGCAAGACATTAAACCGAAATCCGTTGCAAAACTAGCCGAAAGCCGGTCAAACGGCCCCGATGCTCGCGTCGTGGGCCTTGGCGGCCTCCTGGACGACGCGGATCAGCTCTCCGACCGAGACAGGCTTGAGAAGGTAGCGGAAGAGGCCCGCCTCGTTGACGCTTCGCAGGAGCATCTCCGGCTTCATGTAGCCGGTGACAAGGATGCGCTGCATGTGGGGAAATTCCTCCCGGGTCCTCACCAGGAAGCTCATCCCATTGCCTCCCGGCATCAGGTGGTCGCTTACCACCACCTTGAACTTCTTCTTCTGCAGGATGAAATCCGCCTCCCGTGTCGAGGGCGCGGTCGTGACGTCAAACGCCTTCCCGAGCGCCTCCGAAAGCACCTCCATGAGGGCCCTCTCGTCGTCGACAATCAGCACCGGATCCTTCGGGGCGGCCGTCGACGCCGGTGCTTTTCCATCCGCTTGTGTCATCGGGTCACAAGATGGCTCCGGGCCCGATTCTTTGCAAATGCAATTTCGACCGTGGGGGTTTCTACGCATACGGGCGGCCGGCTGGCGCCAAATTGAATTGCCAGACGGGTTCGGGGAGCGTTGAAAGGACAACGCGCCGCATGACAAACTCCGACCTGATTGCCGCAGCAAGTTCCGGAGCCCTGGGAACCCTGCCGGAGGGTATGCTGAATGGGGCCAGCCTGACGGCCAAGAATGCGTCGGGGTACACCGCGCTGCACGCCGCTGCCAAGCACGGGGGCCTCAAGGACATCCCGAAGGGCCTGCTCACCCCCGAATTGCTGGGCGTGAAGACCTCGATCGGGTATACCCCTCTGCACCACGCGGCCATCGGGGGGCACTTGGACCAGGTGCCTGCCGAGGCGCTGACCAGGGAGGCCCTCTCACAGCGAAGCAACGCCGGGTACACGGTGTTCCACATGGCGGCCGCAAACGGCCACCTGGACCAGATTCCGCCGGCCCTGCTGACCAAGGAGGTCTTTTTCAACCAGACCGCCGTGGGGAACACCCTCCTGCACGAGGCCGCCGAGAACGGGACCCTGGACAAGATTCCCGCCGAGTTTGTCACGGCCGAGAGCCTTGCGGTCAAGAATCTCGGGGGCGAGACCGTCGTCCACGTCGCCGCCTTCAACGGACATCTCGACCAGGTGCCGCGACTGCTGCTCACCGCCGCCGCGCTTCGCGAGACCACGAGTTCGGGCGACACCGTGTTTCACGCCGCGGCGGTGTCCGGCCACCTGGCCCAGGTCCCGCCGGAATTCATCACCCGCGAGAACCTCGTCCTCGCCAGCAAGACGGGCTTCACGGCGATCCACGCCGCGGCAGAGACCGGGCAGCTCGGCCAGATCCCGCGCGCGCAGCTGACAACCGAGCTGCTGCTCACGCGCAACGACAGTGGAGACACGCCCCTGCACGCCGCAGCCTTCGAGGGCCATTTGGACCAGGTGCCGCCCGAGGTGCTCACGCCCGCCAATGTCGCCACGCGCAACTACGACGGCGTCTCGGTGGCCCAGACGGCGCTCGACCGGGGCTTCCTCAGCCAGATTCCGGGGGAGTCCCGCCCGAAGTCGATGAGCCCGTTCCGGCTGTTCCTCCACCGGTTGGGCCAGGGGAAGATGCCTTTCTGATTTGCCAGGACACCAAACCATGAAAACCGCCATTTCATCCATCACGGCCCGCGAGATTGTCGATTCGCGGGGAAATCCGACCATCGAAGTCGACGTAAGGCTCCTCGGGGGGGCCCTTGGCCGCGCGGCCGTCCCCTCGGGCGCCAGCACGGGCGAGCACGAGGCCCTCGAGCTTCGCGATGGCGACAAGAAGCGCTACGGCGGCAAGGGCGTGTTGAAGGCGGTGGCCAACGTGAAGGCCAAGATTTCCCCGCTGCTGATCGGCCACGATGCGTGCGACCAGGTCGGCGTCGACGCGGCCATGATCAAGCTCGATGGTACGAAGACCAAGTCCAACCTTGGGGCCAACGCGATCCTCGGTGTCTCCCTGGCCACGGCCAAGGCGGCCGCGGCCGCCCTCGGCCAGCCCCTGTACCGCTATCTCGGCGGGCCCAACGCCAAGGTGCTGCCCGTGCCCATGATGAACATCATGAACGGCGGCGCGCACTCGGATGCCCCGATCGATTTCCAGGAATTCATGATCATGCCGGTCGGCGCCAAGTCCTTTTCCGAGGGCCTGCGCTGGGGTTGCGAAGTCTTTCACTCGCTGAAGAAGGTGCTCAAGGACAAGGGGTTTTCGACGGCCGTCGGCGACGAGGGCGGTTTCGCGCCGAAGCTCGAGTCCGCGGTCGCGGCCCTCGACGCCATCTCGCTCGCGGTGAAGAATGCCGGATACAAGGTCGGGTCGGACATCGCCTTCGCGCTCGATCCCGCCTCCTCCGAGTTTTACGTCCCGGAGAAGAAGCGGTACGTGTTCAAGAAGTCCGACGGGAGGGCGCTCACGGGAGCCCAGATCGTCGACCTGTACGCGGAGCTCGTCTCCAAATACCCGATCATCTCCATCGAGGACGGCTGCGCCGAGAACGACTGGGAAAGCTGGAAGCTGCTTACGGACAAGCTCGGCAAGAAGGTGCAGATCGTCGGGGACGACCTCTTCGTGACCAACACCGAGTTCCTCAGGAAGGGCATCGAGACCGGAACCGCCAACTCGATCCTCGTGAAGGTGAACCAGATCGGTTCCCTCACGGAGACGCTCGACACGGTGAGCATGGCGCAGGAGGCGAACTACACGGCCGTCATCTCCCACCGCTCCGGCGAGACCGAGGACACCACGATCGCCGACATTGCCGTCGCCACGAACGCCGGCCAGATCAAGACGGGCTCCCTCTGCCGCACCGACCGCGTGGCGAAGTACAACCAGCTGCTCCGTATCGAGGAGGAGCTGGGCGCCGCGGCGGT
>CAZGOX010000039.1:6123-15125 GCA_964527955.1 uncultured Opitutaceae bacterium
TTCAGCCAGTCGAAGACGTTTGCGGCCTGGAACACGGCCTTTGCGCCGTTGCGCTCCGCATTGAGCCGGGCGGCGACGATTGCATCCTCGGCGCTGTCGAGCCCGAGCACCTCCGCAGCCCCGGCACGGGCGGCGTGCAGGGCAAACGGGCCCTGGTTGCAGAATGCGTCGAGGACGCGCGGCTTCCGGCCTCCCGCGGCCATGCGGCGCACGACGCCGGCCACGGCCGCGTGCTGCGCGCGCTGGTCGAGGTAGAAACCCGTCTTCTGGCCGCCGAGCAGGTCCAGCCAGTAGTCGAAACCATCGATGGACACCCACCTGGGCTCCCAGGGCCCGCCGGAGCGGGTATGGGTCTCCAAGGGGAGTCCCTCCAGGCGCCGGATGGGCGCGTCGTTGCGAAAGACGATCTCGTCGGGCCTCGCCAGCTCCGCGAGGAGGTCCCCGATCATCGCCGAGCGCTTCTCCATCGCCACGGTCTGGATCTGGACGACGAGGGTACCGCCAAACTTGTCGACCACGACACCGGGCAGGTCGTCGGACTCCGACCACACAAGCCGGTGGCAGCCGGGGTCGAGCGCCGTGGACAGCCGGCCGGGGGCGCGCCTTGCGATCGCCCGCTCCAAGGCGCCGCGCAGGAAGGAGGCATCCAACTCCACGCGCCCCCGACCGAGCCTCCGCCACACAATCTGCGACCTGCTGTTGTAGATACCCGTGCCGATGAGCCGTCCGCCGCGGTCCCTGCATTCGACCACCTCCCCGTCAAGGTTCCCGGGCAGAAGTTCCAGCACCTCGTTGGCAAAGACCCAGGGATGCCCGTCCAGGGCGCGCGCCCTCGCATTGGGCTTCAGCTTTATAAAGGGCGGCGTCACGCCCCGAGAATGGGGCCAAGGTCTCCGGTTGCGCCAGATTCTTCTCGCGCCTCGCCTTGAAATGCCGTTTTTCGCGCGAATGGCTTTCCCACGTTTCCTGCGCCTCCTCCTGCTTCTCGCGCTTGCCTCCGCGCAGACGGTTATGGCCTTCAGCCCGTCCAGGATCTACAAGGGAGTGATCGTGTTGGACGCGGCCTCGGGCCGGGTGCTTTTCGCCGACCGCGCCGACGAGGTGAGCCCCCCGGCCAGCATGACCAAGCTGATGACCTTCGCCGTGATCGCCGACAAGCTGAAGAGCGGGGAGCTGACCCTGGCGACGCCGGTCCAGGTCGACCGGGCCACGGCCAGGGTCGGGGTGATGAGGGACAGCACCAGCGTCTGGCTCAAGCAGGGCGAAGTCTACCCGGTCGAGGAACTGATCTACGCCATGATGATCCAGTCGGCCAACGACGCGGCGTACGCCCTCGCCGGAAAGGCCGCCGGCTCCATCCCGGCCTTCGTCGGCCTCATGAACGAGAAGGCCCGTTCGCTCGGGATGGTCCAGACCCGGTTTCGCACTCCCAACGGTCTTCCGGTGCCGAGCCACCGGATCGCGGACGGCGATCTCACGACCCCGCGCGAGTTCGCCTTGCTCTGCCGCTACCTGCTCCTCAACACCGACGTGACCAAGTACACCTCGGTGAGGACGAGGACGTTTGGGTACGGACAGCGCGCAGTGCTGGTGCCGATGACGAACCATAACAAGCTCCTCGGCCGGGTCCAGGGTGTCGACGGGCTCAAGACCGGTTTCACAAACGGAGCCGGGTTCTGCCTGGCGGCGACCGCCCAGCGCCACGGCCGCCGCATCATCGTCGTGATGATGGACTGTCCCGATCAGAAGAGCCGCGACCTGAAGGTCGCGGACTTCATCGAGCAGGGGTTCGCGTCGCTCAGCCCGTTCGGCGGGGAGTACCCGCCTCCCGCCAGGGGGCCGCAGGCGGCCGCGGGACCGGCCGGCAACGCAATCAATTTCTCGATTCCGGGCTCGAACTGAGCACGATGGGGTCCGCCTTGACCTCCCCTGCACCGACCATACTCAGCTTTCGCGGCGTGACCGTGCGCTACGGCCGCCAGGCGGCCCTGAGGGACTTCAGCGCGGAGATCCCCTGCGGCAGCCTGACGGCGGTCCTGGGCCCCAACGGCGCGGGCAAGAGCACGATGTTCCGCGCAGTCCTTGGTCTGGTGCCGCTGGCCCGCGGCGAAATCCGCATCGGGGACGCCCATCCCGAACACGTTCGGCCCAGGCTCGCCTACCTCCCGCAGCGCCACGCGGTCGACTGGGATTTCCCGATCACCGTCCGCGGGGTCGTGGAACAGGGCCGCTACCCGGCGCTCGGGCTCCTCGGCCGGTTCTCCGAGGCCGATCACGAGCGCGTGGACCGATCGCTTGCCGAGCTCGACCTCGTCCGCGTCGCCTCAAGGCAGATCCGCCAGCTTTCCGGGGGCCAGCAGCAGCGCGTGTTCCTGGCAAGGGCGCTGGCGCAGGGCGCGGACATTTTCATGCTCGACGAGCCCTTCGCGGGCCTCGACCTCTTCGCCGCGGAAGAGCTGACCCATGTGCTCCGCGCCTGGGAAACGCAGGGCCGCACCGTGCTCGTCGCGCTGCATGACCTCGAGCTCGCCCGCCGGGTCTTTTCGCGGGGGGTTCTCCTCGCCACGGGCCTGGTGGCCGAGGGGCCGATCGACGGGATCCTGACCGAGGCCAACATCAACCGCGCCTTCCGCACGGCCCACTGTGTCCATGGGAATTGATTCCATCCTCCAGCCCTTCCACTACGGCTTCATGCAGCGCGGCCTGTTGTCGGCCGTGCTGCTGAGCCTGAGCGGGGGGCTCCTCGGCTGCGTGCTGGTCCTCCGCCGGCTGGCGCTCATGGGCGATGCCCTTTCCCATTCGCTGCTGCCCGGGATCGCAGCCGCATGGCTGATCTTCGGGGCCAACACCTGGGCGCTTTTTGCCGGCGCGCTGATCGCAGGGTTGCTGACGGCGCTCGGGAGCGCGCTTCTGAGCAGGCTGACGAGGGTGAAGGAGGACGCGGCGTTCGGCTCCCTTTTCATCGTCTTCTTCGGGGGAGGCGTGGCGCTGCTGAGCCGGCTGCCGACGCGCCTGGACCTCTCCCACTTCCTCTTCGGCAACATCCTCGCCGTGACCGCCTCCGACCTGCGGCTGACGGCCGGGATCAGCATCGCCACGGTCGCCATCTTCGCCCTGTCCTACCGCTCGATCCTGCTCGAGACGTTCGATCCCGTGTTTTTCCGCGCGACGGGCGGCCGCGGGGCGCTCGTTCACGTGGGCCTCCTGGCGCTGACCGTCCTGAACCTGGTGGCCGCACTCCAGACCATGGGCGTCGTCCTGGCGCTGGGCCTGTTTCTCCTTCCGGCCGTGAGCGCCTACCTATGGTGCGACCACTTTGGATGGCTCCTGCTCCTCTCGGTCGGGCTGGCGATCGCTTGTTCCGCGGCCGGGATCCTCCTGAGCTACGGCGCGGGGCTCGCCAGCGGCGCCGCGATCGTCCTCTGCCTGGGCGCCGTGTTCCTGGCCTCCGCGCTTTTCAGCCCTCGCCACGGCGCGGCGGCCCTTGCCATCAAGTACCTGAGGCCCCGTGATGGGGCGGCCCGATGAATTCCCGCGAACGTTTTCTCGCCGCCTGCGCCCTGCGGCCCCTGGACCGCCCGCCCCTCTGGGTCATGCGCCAGGCCGGGCGGTACCTGCCGGAATACCGGGCTCTCAAGGAGCGCCACGGCTTCCTCACCATGGTCCGCACCCCCGACCTCGCGGCCGAGGTCACCCTTCAGCCGGTCCGGCGTTTCCCGTTCGACGCCGCCATACTCTTTTCCGACATCCTGGTGATTCCCGAGGCTCTCGGCCAAGGCTACCGTTTCAGGGACGAGGGGGGAATCGCGATGGAATTCCGGCTGGATTCCCGGGCCAGGATCGACGCCCTCGCACACGCCGACGCCGTTCCCGGGAAGCTGGCCTATGTGGGGGAGGCGCTGGCCCTCCTGAAGACGGCGCTCGCGGGGGAGAAGGCGCTGCTCGGCTTCGGGGGCTCTCCGTGGACGCTCGCCACCTACATGGTGGAGGGTGGCGGGTCCGAGGATTTCGCCCTGATCAAGTCGCTGTTTTACGCCGACCGCGCCTCGTTCGACGCGCTGATGGAGAAGCTGACCGCCGCCCTTGTCGCATACTTCGGCATGCAGATCCGCGCGGGAGCCGATGCCATCCAGATCTTCGACTCCTGGGGCGGCGTCATCGCGGGCCGGGACTACGAGGCCGCTTCGCTCCAGTGGATCCGGCGGATCATCGCCGCCCTCCCCGCGGGATTCCCGGTGATTCTCTTCGCCAAGGGCGCCGCCGCCCAGCTCCCGGCCCAGGCGACGAGCGGGGCCCGCGTGCTCAGCGTCGACTGGACGGTCGACATCGCCGCCGCGCATGCGCAATTGAACCCGAAGCCGGGCATCGCCCTGCAGGGCAACCTGGATCCGGTGCTGCTCAACACCTCTCCTGAGATCGTCCTCCGCGAGACCCGGGGTCTTCTCACGTCCATGAAGGGCGCAAAGGGGCATATCGTGAACCTCGGTCACGGCATCCTGCCCGGGGCGAAGATCGAATGCGTCGAGGCCCTGGCGCAGACTGTGGTCGAGTGGAGGTAGGGACGGGCGGCCCGCCCGTCCGGGCACCACTAACTGGCCCGAAAGCATTCCCGGACGCCCGGGCCGGGCGTCCCTACCTGCCTTCCGCCCGCGCTACGTTTTTGCTCTCGTCACCTGCCGCCCATGCTCTAGGTTTTCGCCCCCCATTTCAAACGGCATGGCGCAAGACTTCAAAGAAACCCTGCAGCTCCCGAGAACGGATTTTCCCATGCGCGCCGGTCTGCCGCAGAGGGAACCAACCCGCGTGGCCCATTGGGAGAAGACGGGCCTTTACGAGGCCATCCAGCGCCGGCGGGCCGACGCGCCCGCCTTCGTGCTCCACGACGGCCCGCCCTTCACCAACGGCGACGTCCATATCGGAACAGCGCTCAACAAGGTCCTGAAGGACATCGTGAACCGGTACAAGTCCCTGCGGGGCTTCCGTACTCCCTACGTCCCGGGCTGGGACTGCCACGGCCTCCCGATCGAGCAGAAGGTGGCCCGGGAGATCCAGGAGAGCGGGCAGGCGGTCTCGACGTCCGGCCTGCGGGCCAAATGCGACGACTATTCCGAGTCCTGGATCGCCACGCAGACCGCGCAGTTCAAGCGCCTCGGCGTGCTCGCCGACTGGGGCCGGGAATACAAGACCAAGGATCCGCAGTACGAGGCCGACATCGTTCGCATGTTTGCGGCCTTCGTGGAGAAGGGCGTCGTCGTCCGCAACAAGAAGCCCGTCTATTGGTCGATCCCCTTTGAAACGGCGCTGGCCGAGGCTGAGATCGAGTACCAGCAGCACGTGTCGCCCTCGATCTGGGTCCGCTTCCCGGTTCCCGACTCGGAGGCCCGGGCGTTCGGCCTGCCCGCCGGGGAGCCGCTTTCCATTGCAATCTGGACCACGACCCCCTGGACGATACCTGGAAACCTGGCCATCGCGGTCCACCCCAAGCTGGACTACGTCGTCGTGGAGCTGGGCGGCGCCAGGCCGGGCCGGTACCTCGTCGCCAAGGCCCTGGCCGACAAGTTCGCCGCAGACATCAGCGACGGGCCGCCTGCCGGGCCACCGGCCATCCTTGCCGAATTCCCGGGCGCGAAGATTGAGGGCCTCGCCGCCCGCCATCCCTTCATCGACCGGGCATCCCCCGTCGTGCTGGCCGACTACGTCACGATCGACAGCGGCACGGGCTGCGTCCACACGGCCCCCGGCCACGGCTACGAAGATTACCTGACGGGGCTCCGCTACAAGCTGGAGATCTACTGCCCCGTGGGAGGGGACGGCCGGTACCTGGACGACGGGAGGGTTCCCGCCGACCTCGTGGGCCTCACGGCTCTCGAGTCGGTCGAGGATCTCCAAAAGAAGCGGACGTCGCCCGCCAATGTCGGCGTCCTGAGGAAGCTCGCCGCCGTCGACGCCCTCCTTGCGAAAAAGCGCTACGAGCACAGCTACCCGCACTGCTGGCGCTCGAAGACGCCGATCATCTTCAGGGCCGTCGACCAGTGGTTCATCCAGCTCGACAAGGCGCTGGCCGGGGACGGCGGGAAGACGGCGCGGGAGCTGGCGCTTTCGGCCATTGAATCCGTTTCCTGGATACCAACCTGGGGACTGGCCCGCATCCGGAGCGCGATCGAGTCCCGCCCGGACTGGTGCGTGAGCCGCCAGCGCGCCTGGGGCGTGCCGATTCCCGCGTTCTTCGACGACGGGAGGCGGGCCTTCCTGGACGGCGGCGTGGCGCGGGCCATCGCCGGGAAGATCGAGAGCCTGGGGAGCAACTTCTGGTATGACTCAAGCCCGGCTTCGATCCTGGAGGGGACAAGCCTGCCCGGAGACTGGCCGGCCCCCTCCGGGCTCACCTGCGACCGCGACACCCTGGACGTGTGGATCGGCTCGGGCTCGAGCCATGCGGCCGTCCTTCGGCGGGGCCAGGGCGGAACCCGCTGGCCGGCCGACCTCTACCTCGAGGGCAGCGACCAGCACCGGGGCTGGTTCCAGTCCTCGCTCTGGACAAGCGTCGTCGCGTTCGGCGGAGCGCCCTACAAGGCCGTCCTCACGCACGGTTTCATCGTCGACGAGGACCGGAAGAAGATTTCCAAGAGCTCGTCCTACGAGAAGCCGCAGACAAGCGACGCCTATGTCGCGGAATACGGCGCCGACGTGATCCGCCTCTGGATTGCATCGCAGGACTTCAGGAACGACATTCCCATCTCGAGGGAGATCCTTGCAAACGTCGGGGAGACGTACCGGCTGATCCGGAACACGTTCCGGTACCAGCTCTCGAACCTGTACGACTTCGATCCCGCCCGCCACTCCGTGCCGGTTCCCGGCATGGATCCCCTCGACCGCTGGGCGCTGCACCAGACCGCGGAACTGATCCGCGCCTGCACGGCGGCCTACGAGGCCTACGAGTTCCACAAGGTGTACCAGCTCTGCAACCAGTTCTGCGCCGTGACCCTTTCCGCGACGTACCACGACATCCTGAAGGACCGGCTCTACACGCTCGGCGCGAACCACCCCCTGCGCCGCTCCTCGCAGACGGCCATCCTGCATGTGTTCGAGTCGCTGGCGAAGCTGCTTTCGCCGCTCCTGGTGTTCACCGCGGACGAGGCATGGTCCTTCGGCACGGCGGGAGGGGAGTACGCGGCCGACTCGGTGCACGCGCAGGACTGGCCGGTGGCCCCGGGCGATTGGTCCGATTCACAGATTGATGGCGACTTCGCGGTCCTCCTCCGCCTTCGGTCCCAGGTCAACGAGGCCATCGAGCCGCGACGCGCGGCCGGAGAGTTGGGCAAGTCCCTGGACGCCTCGGTGGCCATCGCCGTGCAGCAAGGGGGCCCGGAGGGCCTGGCGCTGGAGCGCCACCGCGGCTTCCTGCCGGAGCTATTCATCGTATCCCAGGTGACCGTTCAATCATCTGGTGATCAACCTGTTCCAAAGATTTCCGTCGATGTTTGCAGCGAACATGGGCACTCCCGCTGCCCCCGTTGCTGGCGCTGGGTTCCCGCCCTCCTGCCCTCCGCCCGCGGGGACGTATGTCCTCGTTGCATTGCGGCGCTTAATGCGTAGCCTCCCCCCCTTCCATGGCCAAGAAAAAGATCCCCTCTCCCAAGAAAAAGTCCGCGGCTCCAAAGCCCGCGACCGCGGTCCCATCCCCGAAACCTTCAACAGCCGTGGACAAACCGTCGAAGAGATCCGCCCTGCGCCAGAGCATCCTGGCGCGCAAGACCGCAGCCAAACCGATCGCGTTCAGCTTCGCCGAGGTGAAGGCCATCGCGAAGAGCAACTCCGCCAAGACGGCCGCCGCAGCGACCGCCGCAGCCAAGGCGACAGGGAAGGCCGTCCCCGCGAAACCCGCGCTCACCTTGGAGAAAAACGCCAAGCCGAACCACATCAAGGCTGCGTCCCTGGCCGACATCCTCGGATTCAATCCCAAGAAGGCGAAGTCCACGGACGACCTGCAGGAGAAGGACGTCCCCGAGAAATTCAAGCGCTACTACCGCCTGCTGGTCGACCTTCGGACAAGGCTCACGGAGGGCATCGAGCGTCACTCGGAGGAGTCCCTGAAGCGGTCCGCCAAGGACGACGCGGGCGACTTGTCCGCCTACGGCCAGAACATGGCCGAGGGCGGCGGAATCAACACGTTCGACCGCGACTTTGCGCTCAGCCTCGTCTCGAGCGAGCAGGAGGCCCTTTCGGAGATCGACGGGGCGATCAAGCGGATCCGCGCCGGCACCTATGGCATCTGCGAGATCACGGGAAAGCCGATTGCGAAGGAGCGCCTGCTGGCCGTGCCGTTCACCCGGTATTCGGCCGACGCCCAGAAGGAGCTTGAGAAGAACCGCTACCGCTCGCGAAGCCAGGCGGGAATCTTCGGGGAGATGAGCGAGGAGGGCGGGAAGATCATGGAAGACGACGCCGGCGGGGACGAGTGAGCGGATCGTGACGACCGACGAGCCCACCCCCGCTTCGTCGCCCTCGGGACCGCGCCGGGTCGGCTCCCGCATACTCGATTACGGCTGGCTACTGGGGATTGCCTTCCTCGTTTTCGCGGCCGACCAGATGGCGAAGGCCTGGATCGCCGCCAACCTGCTCTTTGGCACGTACGGTGAGAACAACGGGGCCATCGTCGTCTTCCCGGGTTTTTTCTACCTGGTGCACGTGGGAAACACGGGCGCCGCGTGGAGCCAGTTCACCGGGCGCAGCCCATTTCTCGCCGTCCTCGCCGTCGCGACGCTGATCGCGATCTTCCTCTGGCGTCACGCGCTGGGACTTCGCGACACCGCCGCCCAGGTGTGCTTTGGGCTCCTCTGCGGCGGCATCGCCGGCAACTTGATGGACCGCATCCTGCACGGGCACGTGATCGACTTCATCGACCTCCACTTCGGCTCCTACGTCTACCCCACCTTCAACATCGCCGACTCCGGCATCTGCATCGGCGTCGCCCTCTACCTCATCCGCACGATCCGCTCGGG
>CAZGOX010000040.1:0-4585 GCA_964527955.1 uncultured Opitutaceae bacterium
GGATGCGACGCGGTGATTGTCTGCGATCCTGTCACCGACCTTTTCAATCCCAACGTCGTTCGGGCGTCGACCGGGGTCCTGTTCTCGGTGCCGTGCGTGGTCGCCGAGGGACCGGAGGTGCTTGCCTGGCTCCGCGAGAACGGAATCCGCACCGTGGCGACCACCCCGGCCGCGTCCACGGTTCATTCCGACGCCGACCTCCGCGGACCGCTCGCGATCATCATGGGCAGCGAACAGTACGGCTTGAGCGAGTTCTGGCTGAAGAATGCCGACCTCGCCGTGCGGATCCCCATGGCGGGCCAGGCCGACTCCCTGAACGTCGCCATGGCCACAATCGTCACCTTGTTCGAAGCCGTCAGGCAACGGGCAAAGGGGTCATGCCAAGTATAGTGTGATCCGCATCGGATCACACTATACTTGGCATGACCCCTTTTCTACATTATGAAAACCTACCCCAAAATCCCCGCCCTGCTCCGCGCCGCCGCGCTCGCTGCGCTTCTCTTCGCCGGTTCCGGCATGCTGTCCGCCATCGAGCCCGGGGCCGGCCCTCGCGAGATCCTGCCCCTCGACACCGGCTGGCGCTTCCGCCTCGGCGACGACCAGGGAGCCTCGCAGCCCGGCTTCGACGACCACGGCTGGCGCGCGCTCGACCTGCCCCACGACTGGAGCATCGAGGGCCCCATCAATCCCCCGCCCGCCGGGGACAAGAACGGCGGATTCTTCACGCACGGGATCGGCTGGTATAGGAACCATTTTTCACTTCCGCGGACGGCCGGCAGGAAGGTCGTCGTGGAATTCGACGGCGTCTACATGAACAGCGACGCCTGGATCAACGGCCACTTCCTGGGTCACCGGCCGTACGGCTTTGTCGGGTTCCGGCACGACCTGACCGACTTCCTGACGACCGACGGCTCGCCCAATGTCCTTGCCGTGCGGGTGGACGATTCGCTGGAGCCGGCCCTGCGCTGGTACGCCGGTTCCGGGATCTACCGGCATGTGCGGCTGGTCGCGACGAGCTACACCCACTTCCGGCTGGACGGCGGGGTCAGCATAACGACCCCGGGCATCACGGCGGACCAGGCTATCGTGCAGGCCAGCTACATTATCGACGCGCACTTCTTCACCGAGGAGGAGAGGCAGGCCTGGCTTGCGGACAGCTGGCACGCGAAGCCCGTGACGAGGGAGGTTGTCCTGGAGAGCAGCGTCCTCGCCCCCGATGGGACGGTCGTCGCGACCGCCGCGTCCAAGGGCTCCCTTGAGAGCCTGCACCCCGGCCAGCGGGCCACGCAGTACGTCGCGGTGCCCAAGCCCCGCCTCTGGTCCGACTCCACTCCGGAACTCTACCGCCTGCGCAGCTCGATCTCGCTCGACGGCCGCCTGCTCGACGAGACGGTGACGACCTTTGGCATCCGCCAGCTCCTGTTTGATCCCGACCGTGGGCTTTTCGTCAACGGAAAGCCCACCAAGCTGAAGGGCGTCTGCGTGCACCAGGAAGCGGGCTCCTTCGGCAACGCGGTTCCGGAGGAAGTTTGGGCCTGGCGCCTGGCCCGGCTGAAGGAGATGGGCTGCAATGCCATCCGCACGAGCCACCACCCCTTTGCGCCGGAGTTCTACAACCTGTGCGACCGCCTCGGCTTCTATGTGTTCGACGAGGCATTCGACGAGTGGACGCGGGACTGGACGTATAATTTCACCGAGAATCCCCAGGGAAAGTCGCAGTACGGCTATCACCTCTACTTCCAGCAGTGGCACGACACGGACCTCCGGGCCATGCTGCGCCGCGACCGCAACCATCCAAGCGTCGTCCTGTACAGCATCGGCAACGAGATTCCGAACCAGCTCGACAGCGACGGCTGGAGGATGGTGCGGGAGCTGGTCGCAACCTGCCACGAGGAGGATCCAACGCGCCCGGTGACGTCCGCCTGCGACCAGTCCCATATCTCGTCTCGGAACGGGTTCATGGACGGCCTCGACATCCTTGGCTACAACTACATCGACCGGCTGTACGGCGACCGCACGTACGCGCCCGACCACGAACGCTTTCCCCACCGGCTCTTTGTCGGCACCGAGACTTCCTCGCAGCTGCACAACTGGCTCGGGGTGCGGGACAACGCCTACGTGATAGGCGACTTCATCTGGACGGGCATCGATTACCTCGGGGAGTCGCATGGGTATCCGATCCGCGGGAACGGCTCCGGATTCCTGGACGTTGCGGGCGGAAAGAGACCCGGGTTCTACCAGCGCGCGGCCTACTGGCGGGAGGATCCCGTCCTGCAGCTCTTCGTGCTGACCGGGGAAAAGCCAAGCATGCCGTGGCGCGCCGCCCCAGCGCTGATCAAGTGGAACTGGCCGGCGGGCGCCCAGATGAGCGTGCGGGCGGCCACCAATTGCGACGAGGTGGAGCTGTTCCTAAACGACCATTCCCTGGGCCGGCGGCCTGTGTCCCGGGACGTCTATTCCTGCGACTGGTCCGTCGCGTACGCACCGGGCGTGCTCTTGGCCAAGGGATATCTCGCGGGCAGGCAAGTCGCCGTAAGCCGGCTGGCCACCTACGGTGTCCCGGCGAGGCTGCAGGTGACGGCGGTGCCCGCGCCCGTCCCGGGCGACCTGGGCTTCTACGAAATTGATGTCGTTGACGCGGCAGGGCTGACCGTGGTCGACGCGACCCCAGCCGTGACCGTCGCGGTCGCCGGCGCGGGCCGGCTAGCCGGCCTCGACACCGGCGAACTCGGCTACACGGGCCTCTTCAAGACCGGCACCCGCAACGCATATCAGGGGCGCCTTCTTGCGACCGTCCAGCGCGCGGGTGAGGCGACGCTTTCCGTCGCCTCTCCGGGCCTGCCGCCCGTGGCCGTGCCAATTTCAGAAAACTAGGCGGACGGCGCGGCCCGGCGGATCTTGAGGTCGGCGGCGATCTGGGACATCCGCGACTCGTTCAGCGGATACAGGAACAGAAGGAGGAGCGAGAGGATGCCGATCCCGGCCGGAATCACGCTCATCAGCTGGACCAGCCCGTGCAGCGTGCCCGGGAGCTGCTCCACGTTGGCGACATAGCCGTCGGCCTGGAGTATGGTGAGGGCTATCCAGGCGCCCGCGGCCCACCCCCAAGACTGGGCGAAGAGGGAGGCGGAAAACACAAGGCCCGTGGCCCGGCGTCCCCGCTTCCATTCGCCGAAGTCGGCGGTGTCTGCGTACATGGACCATAGCAGCGCGCTCATCGGGCCCCCGGTGATGGAGCCCAGGAGGTTGACCCCGAAGATCAGGACGAGCTGGTCGGGCCTGAAGAAGTAAAACGAGAAGGTGCTCAGGATGGCGACCAGGAACAGCGAGACGAAGGCAATCTTTCGGCCCGTGATCTTGGCGAAAAAGGGGACCAGGATCACCCCGAGCAGCGAGGCCATCTGGCCGCTCGTGTTGAACATCGAGACCAGCGACTCCATGTGCCACACCTGGGTGCCGCCGATCTTGGGAAGGTACGATGGCAGCGTGATCGTCTGCGTGCTGATGTAGTACTTGAAGTAGTGGACCGTCACGCTGCTCCGCACCCCCACGAACAGGATGAAGGTGATGGTGGTCGCCGTCAGCACGAGCCACGGGACATTGGTCACGAGGTCGGCGAGGTCGCGGAACACCGACGACTTCTGCCCCGCCTGGGGGACGACCCTCTCGCGGGTGTTGAAAAAGGTGATGAGGAAGAACGCGATGGCCGCCAGCCCGACGACCACGAACGAGAGCTGCCAGCCCCGCGTCACATTGCCGCCGCCGAGGAGCTTCGTCATCGGCAGCAGGGTCGCGGAGATGATGATGCCGGCGGCGAAGGCGCCGACGAACTTGGACGAGGCGAGGAACGTCCTGTCGTTGGGATCCTGGGAGACGACTCCCATCAAGGCTGTGTACGGGATGTTGATCGCGGCGTAGAAAAACATGAGGCCATTGTAGGTCACATAGGCCCAGATGAGCTTCCCGTTTGAGGCAAAGTGGGGGACCGTGAAGGTCAGCACGCCCATCACGGCCAGCGGCACGCAGAACCAGACCAGGTACGGCCGGAACTTGCCCCAACGCGTCTGGGTGCGGTCGGCGATCATCCCGGCCACCGGGTTGAAGAACGCGTCCATGATCCGGCTCACCCCGAGCATTGTGCCCGCCGCGGCCGCCGCGATGCCGAAGACGTCCGTGTAAAAATACGTCAGGTAGACCATGAAGGTCTGGAAATACAGCACGGACGCCAGGTCGCCGAAACCGTAGGAGAACTTTTCGCGCAGGGAGGGTCTTTCAACAGGGGTCATGGGGATTGGGGGTTGCCCGTGGTGGTGCGCCGTCGGGGTCGGGGCGGCGGCGAATCCTTACAGGGGGGGACGCCCCGCTTAAAGCTCAATCATTGGATCAGGGTTTGTTCGCCGCCCGGCCTGTTCGCAGGGAAGAGGTCCGGCAGGCGTTTGGAGGTAGGGACGCGCGGCCCGCGCGTCCGGGTAGACCCGCAGGGTCATTCCAAAACCCCGGACGAATCGTGCCCAATCAAGACGGACCTAGTGGCTGCGAATGGCCCTTGAGTATGCCCGGACGGGCGGGCCGCCCGTCCCTACCT
>CAZGOX010000040.1:4685-15079 GCA_964527955.1 uncultured Opitutaceae bacterium
TCGGCCAGCAGATGCGCATCGACCACGTTCTCGACATGCGTGATATCCACGAGGTTCTTTCCCTGGCCGACGATCCAGAGGGAGTTGGCGCGTGAGGCGGCGACCAGCCGCGGCACCAGGTGCGGGTCGCCTGCGCCCGTGATCAGGTGTGGCCTGAGGGCCACCGTGCGGAGCGCGGTGGAATTCGCGGCGAGCACCTCCCGCTCTGCGGCGGCCTTGGTCACCGGGTAGGGGCTGGGGCAGCGCATGGTCAGCGGGAGCGACTCGTCTCCGCCCGAGATGGCCCCGCCATTGTACACGACGCTCGGCGTGCTCGTGTGCACAAGCCGCGGCACTCCGTGCCGGCGGCAGCCATCGATCACGGCTCGGGTCCCGAGCAGATTGGCCCTGGAAAAATCCCTGCGGCGCCCCCAGACGCCCACCTTGGCCGCGACGTGGAAGACCGTGCCCATCCCGGCGCACGCTGCCTGCACGGCCTTGGCGTCCTCAAGCGACGCCTGCACGAACCTCACGCCGCGCGCTGCGAGATCCGGCGCGGGCCTTCGGGCGAGCACGGTCACGCTCCGGCCCTGGCTGAGCAGGCGGTTGACCAGCCTTCGCCCCAAAAAGCCGGTTCCACCGGTCACAAGGGCGGGAGCCCGTGTGACCGGTGGGACCGGCTTCTCGGGCGAAGGCTGCTCGGGATAGGACATGGTGGACCTATGGGTATGGGACCAATAGGACCTATTGGTCCCACAGGTCCAATGCTATTGCTTCACTTTACCGTGGCGCAGGCCGCCCGCGCCCGCGGCCCAGCGAGCCAGGGCCAGCCGGTGGATCTTCGCGTTGTGGCGCACGTCCACGGGAAGCCTCGGGTGAAAGAAGAACCGCCTTATGGCGGCGGTGTGGGGTTGCCCGAGGGCGACCTTGCGCAACTCCTCGGCCAGCGCACGGGCCTCCGCAGCGCCTTTTACCTTTGCCTCGACCACCAGCGCGGGCTGCCGGCGGCCGGGCTCGCCCAGGCCGATCAGGGCGCAGCGTGCGGCCCGGGGGTGACGGCGAAACACCCTCTCGACGGGCTCGGTGTGCATCGTGCCGGCCTCCGTCTCGACCCGCTCGGCCTTGCGCCCGCAAAACCAGAGCATGCCCTGCGCGTCGAGATACCCGCAGTCACCCATGCGGTGCCAGATGACAACGGGGTCAGGCCCTGAATTCTGTAAGTTAGTACAGATTTCAGGGCCTGACCCCTTGATCTTCGCCAACGCCGTCGCTTCCGGCAGCGCGTCGTACTCCTTGGTCACCACGGGGCCTGACACAATGATTTCGCCGATCTCCCCCGACCCAAGCTCCCTGGCCTGGTCCAGGGTGGCGATCGGGTCATCGGAGATGGCGATGATCTTCACGAAAATCCCCGGCAGCGGCCTCCCGACCGGGGCGCCGGAGGAGGGCTGGGCGGAGGAGAGGGCGGGGGCCTCGGTGCTGTCGATGGTGCTCACGGGCAGCGCCTCCGTTGCGCCGTAAGGACTGTGCAGGAGCCCGTTCGGGATGAAGCTTCGGGAATCCTGCCAGAGGGCGGAGGGCACCGGCGCTCCCGCGCACAGGACGCGCCGAAGGCTGGGCAGGACGATTCCCTCCTTGCGGCAGTAGTCGCCGACGATCCGCCACAGGGTCGGCGAGCCGAACGAATTGGTTACGTTTTCCTGGAGGATCGCCTGGACGATCTTCGACGGATCGGCCTCCGCGGGCCTTCGCGGGTCGATCTCGGGGACGATGGTCGTCATGCCGAGGGCGGGGTTGAACAGGGCGAAGATCGGAAGCATCGGCAGGTCCACCTCCCCGGGTTCGATCCGGTAGGCTTCGCGGAGGAGGGCGATCTGCGCCTCGAACATGCCGTGCTCGTAGCGCACCCCCTTGGGGCTGCCCGTCGAACCGGAGGTGAACAGGATTGCCGCCAGCTCGTCCGGCCGTGCGCTGCAAACCCTATCCAAGGTAGGGACGGGCGTCTCCAGGGTAGGGACGGGCGCTTCCAGGGTAGGGACGGGCGGCCCGCCCGTCCGGGCACCCCCCGAATCTCCGTCCAGAAACGGACGGGCGAGCCGCCCGTCCCTACCTTGGCCAGCCAATCTCGCCGTCAGCGACCCGCTCGCCGTCACCCTCACCTCGACGCTGCGGAAAGGCTTCCGGAAGACGCGGCTGATCAGTTGGGCGACCGGGATTCCGACGACCGCACGGGGCTTGGAACGCTCCACGCAGGCGAGGAAGCTCCGCCAGCCCATGCCCGGATCAATCACGACCGGCACGGCGCCGATCCTGAACAGCGCGAAGGCGCAGGCGATCAGCGGCAGGCCGGGGCGCACCGCGACAAGTGTCCGATCGCCCCTACGCACGCCGCGCGCTTCCAGCAGGGCCCTCCACGCCCCGGCCTCGGCCGAGAGTTCGGCAAACGTGAGCGCGACGTAGTCGATCCGCCCGCCGACGCGCCCCCGCGGAACCTTGATCGCCGGCGCGTGCGGTTGCGCCGCCGCCATGAGATCGAGATGGCGCGCGATGTTGGCGTTTTCAGCCACAAGAGGGGGAGGTCTCGCCTGCTACGATTTCAGCGACGGCTCGCCGCGCAGGAGGTCGGCCTGCCACGGCAGGAGGAACTTGTCCAAGTCGCGCGGCGCGCGCGCGATCTGCGAGAGAAGGGAGCGGTTGGCAATGAGCGTCGCCTCGATTCCCAGGCGGGCGGCGATGCGGTCGCGGTCCTCCTTGATCTTGTCGAGCCGGGTGATCTCGGCGCGGCTGAGGGGCGTGTGGCTCGGATCCCGGCCAGGGCGGCGCGGAAGCGTCCGTGGGTCCTTGGCAAGCCCGTCCCTGACGGCGGCGGCGAGCGAAGGGAAAAGCCTGGGGTGGCGCTTGCCCAGATGGATGCTCCCAAGCACAGCCTCGAGCTGCCGCTCCGCGTCCGGGGCATCGGGCCCGGGTGCTCCGTCCTGCCCGTCCTGCTGCTCGTAGCCGCCCTGGTCGGCTGCGTGGGCAATCCGGAGCAGGAGATCGTTCGAGCAGACCTTGAAGGGGGGGGTGTCCAGGCGCTCGGCCTGCTGTTCTCGCCAGTGCCATACGGCTTGCAGCACGCAGAGGCTCCTGCCCCTGAGCCGCTCCGACTTGCCGATCCGCCAGTCGTTCTCGGTGGCGGGGGAAAAGCCCTCGGTGCCCGCCTCGATTTGCGCCTGGCACTGCTGGTCCAGCCATTCCCGGCGGCCGAGCTTCGAAAGGGACTTCGACAGCAGGTCGCGCAGCGCGGGGAGGTGCCACACATCGAGCGCGGAGTAGTCCAGGAGCTTGGTCGTGAGCGGCCGCTTCGACCAGTTGGCCTTCTGGCTGTCCTTGTCCAGCTTCACCCCGAAATGCTCCTCCAGGAGGGAGGCGAGGCCTATGCGCTGGCGGCCGAGGAGCTGGGCGGCCAGCATGGTGTCGAAAAGGCTCTGCGCGCGGAATCCGCAGCGGTCGTGGAGCAGCCGCAGGTCGAAGTCGCTGCCGTGCATGACCAGGTGCTTCCTTGCCAGGCGCGTCCAGAGGGGCTTCAGCTCGATCGGGGCGAGCGCGTCAACGAGGAAGATCTCCCCGCTCACGAGGAACTGCAGCAGGCAGACCCTCACGCGGTAGTGGTACATGTTGTCCGCCTCCGTATCCAGGGACACCTCGTCGACCTTGTCCAGGGCCGCCAGCAGGGGCGCGAGTTGCTCAGGCTGGTCGACCAGCCGATAGCCTGACGGGCGTATGGGCCCCGCCGCGCCAATCAGGCGTCGGACCGGGTGCGGCAGGAATCTGGAAATCATCTCAAAGGGTGCGATTCTTGAAGGACCCCGCCTCCGAGGGCGATGCAAATTACTTCCCCGGATCGCCACGGACCGACTTGAGCCGGTCTGTCGCGCAGCCGCAATCGCCCCCGCAGCCGGACCTCCCCTTCTTCAGGAAAAGGCGCAGGATGAGCCCCGCCGCGGCAACGGCGACGACGGCAAGGGCAAGGTAGGTTTGGAGCTTGGGGGACATGGCCTTAGAAACCCATGGCGGTGCCCAACTGATACACGACAAAGGACGCCACCCAGGCCGTGCCGGTCATGTAGGCGATCTGGAAAAGCGGCCAGCGCCACGAATTCGTCTCCCGCCGGACGACCGCCACCGTGCTTACGCATTGCATGGCAAAAACGTAGAACACCATGAGGGAGAAGCAAACGAGGGGAGTGAATAGCGCCCGCCCGTCCGGCCAGTGGGCGTCGCGAAGGGCCGTGCGAAGGGGCCCGATGTCGGCGCCTTTGCCGGTTTCGAGATGCTCCGCGCTGAAGACGACCGCGGTCGAGCTGACGAAGACCTCGCGGGCGGCAAACGAGCTGATCAGGCCGATCCCGATCCTCCAGTCGAAGCCAATCGGCTTGATCAGGGGCTCCAGCGCGTGCCCGGCCCGTCCGGCGAAGCTTTGGGCGACCTGTTGCTGGGCCGTGATGCCGGCCGGCCCCTTCGGGAACGCCGCGAGGGCCCAAAGCACGATGCTGATCGCAAGGATGACGGTGCCCGCGCGCTTCAGGAAGATCCCCGCCCGCTCAACCATGTGCAGGAGCACATCCTTGATCCTGGGCAGCCGGTACGGCGGCAATTCCATGATCATGAGGGGAGGGGCCCCCTTGAGGAGCGTCCGCTTGAAGAGCCACGCGAAGCCGAATGCCCCTCCGGTGCCGAGGGCGTACATCAGCAGCATGATTCCGACCTTGGTGGCCAGGGGCACGCGGTCCCCGGGGACCAGCGCCGCGATCATGAGCAGGTACACGGGCAGCCGCGCCGAGCAGCTCATCAGGGGCGCGACGAGGATCGTGGTGAGGCGGTCCTTGGGGTCCTCGATGGTGCGGGTCGCCATGATGCCGGGGATGGCGCACGCGTAGGAGCTGAGCAGGGGGATGAACGACCGCCCGTTGAGCCCGACGCGGCTCATGACCCGGTCCATGATGAAGGCCGCCCGCGCCATGTAGCCCGTGTTCTCGAGGAGGCCGATGAAGAAGAAAAGGATCAGGATCTGCGGCAGGAACATCACGACCCCGCCGACCCCGGCGATCGCCCCGTCGGTGATGAGGTCGTTCAGGTCGCCCGGCGGCAGGGCGGCCTTCACCCAGCCGTTCAGCGCGGCCACGTGGGAGTCGATCCAGTTCATGGGGACCTCCGCGAGCGTGAAGATGCTGAGGAAGAGGAGCGTCATCACCGCGGCCAGGACGACCCAGCCCCAGACGGGGTGCGTAACCACAACGTCGATACGATCGCTGGTGGCGGGCCCGGGCGGGGGCCCTCGCTCCGTCACGTGGGCGACGAGCCTCCCGATGGCGTCGTACCGGGCGGTGACCAGGGTCCCCGACCAGTCCGTCCCGCTGGCCTCCCAGCGCCTGCGCCAGCCGGCAAGGATGTCGCGGGTCGCCTGGCTCAGGGGGGCGGACCCCGCGACGCGAAGGTCGTCCTGGTCGGTGAGGAGGAGCAGGGCCTCCGCCCGGGCGACCAGGGGCGGCCGCCCGTCCCGGGCCGCGAGAGAAGCCTGGATCTCGGCGACCGCCGGGGCGATGGCCGAAGGCACATTCCAGGCGTGCCGGGAAAGAGGCAGGTCGGGCCGGCTCATGGCAACCTTGAGCTCGATCAGGCCCTTGCCATTGACCGCCTCGCACGGGATCACGGGGACGCCGAGCTCCTTTTCCAGGCGCGCCACCCGGATGCCGACCCCGGTCTGCCGCAGCAGGTCCATCATGTTCAAAACCAGGATCACGGGCCGGCCGAGGTCGAGGACCTGATGGACCAGGTACAGGTTGCGCTCGAGGTTGGCGGCATCGACGATGCAGAGGATCCGGTCGGGAGCGGGCGTGTCGGACCTGCGGCCGAGGAGCACGTCCCTCGTCACCGCCTCGTCCGGGGAGCGCGCCGCGAGCGAGTACGCTCCGGGCAGGTCGATCAGCGGCATCGGGAGCCCGTGCTGGGAATACACCGTCCCGATCTTCTTCTCGACCGTCACGCCCGGATAGTTGCCGACCTTCTGCTTGAGGCCGGTCAGCGCGTTGAAAAGGGTGCTCTTCCCGCAGTTCGGGTTGCCGACAATCGCGTACACGGGCTGCCGGGACGGCACCGGGGCGGACGCGGAGGTGGGCACAGGCGGCATGGCTTCTCTGTTACTCAAGCGGGTTCGCCCGGGGCATACAGGCAGTCAGGTGCGGCGGACCGCTACGGCCTGCCCGGTCCGGACTCCTCGACAAGCACGTGCTCGGCCTCGCTCTTTCGGAGCGTGAGAAGGTAGCCGCGTACCTTGATCTCGATCGGGTCCCCCAGGGGAGCGGTGCGCACGAGAGTGACCGGCGTCCCTGGGAGGACGCCCATCTCGCGGAGCCGCAGGAACGCACCGCCCGAACTTGGGAAGGCGCGAACAACGGCCGAGGACCCGACGGCCAGTTGGGACAACTTGAGCTCCACTCCCATGAATTCAGGCGGTTTGGATTCAAGCCCGCTGCGCTCAGGCGACCAATTCAACGACAATATGCGCCGCGGCCCCCGCGCTCAGCGCTATGCGTGTGCCGCAGAGCTGGCAAAGCAGGGTGTAGCTGCCCGATACCTTCTCGATGGTGGCCGATTCGCAGAACCCGATCTCCCGGAGCCGGGAACAAAGGTTCGGCTCGCCATCCAAAGCCCAAACCCGGGCCGTCTTGCCAACCGGCAGTTCGGTGAGCGGCATGCGCACCTTGGAGTGTATCTCTGTGAGCGGCGTACCCATCCCAGCCGAATTCCCGACGGGCATTTCCGCCAGAGGCGTGCCAGAATTAGAGGATTGGCCGTCCACTCTTGGGGTTTTGCGCTCCACGTTCGGCATAATCGGGCGAAAAAGGTTATCTCAATAGCTCAATACTACTGAGACTCAGTTTCATTCGTCAAGAAAGTTGTCAGCTAATCCAGTGTCTTGAGGTAGGGACGGGCGGCCCGCCCGTCCGGATCCGCTTTCGGGCCCATTCGCAGCCCCTCGGCCCGTCTTGATTCGAGCCAATTCGTCTGGTGTCTGGGAATTACGCGAGGGTTTGCCCGGACGCGCTGGGACGCGCATCCCTGCCTTCGATCCTTTTCAACCTGTCCCTAATTCGAATTCCCTAATTCGGATTCGTTGTAGGTCAGCGAGCTTGCTCGCGCTCCGGGAAGGCGCGAGCAAGCTCGCTGACCTACGAATTCCCATTCAACCTGTCCCTCTCCCAACCTGTCCACTTTCCCATCCCTTTCCCGTGACCCCATCCTCCAGCTCCCAGCGCCAAACAGCAATTCTTATGCTGTTGCTGGCCAATTTCTTCTGGGGTCTCAGCTTCCCGCTGATCCGCTCGATCGAGCTCCTGAACCTGAAGCTGGTTCCCTCCGGGGGATCGTTCGAGACGGTCTATGCGATAGCTCCCCGCTGTGCCATCGCCTTGGTTGTGCTCCTGGCGCTTGTGGCGCGAAGCGGGTATCGCGTCAGGCCTTCTGAATTGAAGGTGGGCCTCGTCCTGGCCTTCGCCGTTGCCTGTGGGACGCTTCTCCAAAGCGACGGCCTACGGTACACCGCAGCCTCGGTCTCGGCCTTCCTGACCCAACTCTATGCCATACTGATCCCCATCTGGATTGCCGTGCGCTCCCGGAGAAACCCAGGGTGGGTAGTCTGGATCTGCACGGCCCTTGTCCTTGCGGGTGTCGCCGTGCTTGGCCGTTTCGATTGGGCCACGCTCCGCTTTGGCCGCGGCGAACTCGAAACGCTGGCGAGTTCCCTCTTCTTCATGGTTTCGATCCTCTGGCTCGACAAAAAAGAGTACGCGGACAACCGGCCGGGCCATGTCACCCTTGTGATGTTCGCGGCCCAGGCTGCGGTCTTCGGCGTCCTTGCGCTTGCAACGGCTCCCAACTCCCAAGCCCTGCTCGCGCCCTGGGCTTCCCTTCCCTGGGTGGGGTTGACCGTCCTCCTTGCCACCGTCTGTACGATCGCCCCGTTCATGATCATGATCCGGTGGCAGCCGAAGATTCCAGCAATCGAGGCAGGCCTTCTTTACTGCACGGAGCCGATCTTCGCGTCGCTGCTCGCGCTCTTCCTCCCTGCCCTGTTCTCCCAATGGGCGGGAATCGCCTACGCCAACGAGAGCGCGACCGCGAACCTCGTCCTCGGAGGCGTCCTCATCACGGTGGCAAACGCGCTCATTCAGCTGCGACAACCGGCAAAGTCGTAGTCCTTCCGTTCAGCGCGGCGATCGAGCGGAAGGTCGAGGCCCCGAGGACAATCGCCCCGCCGACCAGGGCGCGCGGGCCGGGCCTTTCACCCGTCGCCAGCAGGACCCAGGTTGGGTTGAGGATCGGCTCCAGCACCGTCACGAGCACGACTTGGAGCGCAGGCACGTGCCGGATCGCCCGCGAGTAGAGCTGGTAGGCGAGCCCGAGCTGCACGACGCCGAGGAGCCCGAGCATCAGCCAGCACGTGGCCGAAGGGGCCGGGGCCCGCAGCATGGACGGCACGCCCACGGCGAACGCCAGCAGGTTGCCGAGGATGATGGACTCGAGCGGGGAGGCGTCCTTCTGCTTGCGCAGGAGCATCGTCATGGCGGCGAAGAAAACGCCGCTCAAGACGGCGAGCATGTTCCCGAGCGCCCCGGTGAACTGCAGGTCCCCGGAAAAGAAGAGCGCCATGCCGCCCAGGATCGCGACAATCGCGGCCCAGTCGGTTCGCGTCGCCGGCTCGCGAAGCAGCCACGCCCCGAAGAGTGCGATCCAGATGGGGGCCGTGTACTGGAGCAGGATCGCATTCGCCGCGGTCGTCAGCTTGGTGGCGACTAGGAAGAGGATGGTGCAGCCGGCGTACGCGACCGCGGCACCAAGCTGCAGGCGGGACCACGTGAACTTCAGGCTCCGGAAGTTCACGGCGGCCAGGAAAACGCCGGCGATCAGCCCGCGGGCTCCGGCCACCGCGAGAGGGGGCCAGTCCGCGCTCTTGATCAGGACCCCGGCCAGGCTCCAGAGCAGCGCGCACAGGACGAGCTGGCTGACGGCTCGGGCGCGGACCGGGTCTTTCATCGTCCCCGATCGTCAACCCTTGATCGCGTCGAGCACAATGCCCGGCGTAAGCAGCGACGGAAGGACGACCGGGTCGTCATGGCCGGGGAGCCAGATCACGTTGAACGGCACGGCGCTCCGATGGTACTTGGCGAGTTCCGCGGTGATCGCGGGATCCTGGTTCGTCCAATCGCCGCGAAGGGTCGCCACATGCTTGTCGCGAAAGGCGCGCAGGACGTCGTCGGAATGAAAGACCAGCTTCTTGTTCGCCTGGCAGGTGGCGCACCAGCGCGCCGTGAAGTCGACGTAGACGATCCGATTCTCGGCCCGGAGCTGGGCAACCGTCTCCGGGCTCCACTTTGCCCAGACGATCTCGGTCGGGGAGGGGGGATGCGGCCAGCCCGCCCATGCGCCGACGGCCACCAGCCCCAGGCCGGCGACCAGCCCGAACCGGGCCCGTCCGGCCGACGCTCCCGGCGCCCGCCAGCGGCCGTAGACCCACATGCCCATGGCGACGACCACGAGCCCGAACATCAGGCCCAGCAGCGCGGTTTCCTCCACCTGCCCGGCCAGCACCCAGAGGAGGTAGCCCACAGTGGCATACAGGGGAAACGCCATGAACTGCTTGAAGGTCTCCATCCATGCCCCGGGCCGCGGCAGCACCTTCACGGCCCCCGGAAAAATTGAGAGGAGCAGGTACGGCGTCGAAAGCCCGATCGCGATCACCGTGAAGATGAGGAACGACTGCGCCGTCGAAAGCGCGAGCGCCGCCCCGAGGGCCGGCGCGAGAAACGGCGCGGAACACGGCGTCGCGACCACCGTCGCAAGGATCCCGGTGAAGAAGGAACCCCCGAGACCGGACTTCATCTGAAGCTCCCCGCCGACCGCCGTTGCCGACAGGCCGATCTCGAAGACGCCGCTCATGTTGAGCGCGAAGACCAGCATCCCCGCCGCGAGGGCAAAGACGAAGGCCGGCGACTGCAGTTGGAAACCCCATCCGAGCTGCGCGCCGCCGGCGCGCAGCACCGCGAGCAGGCCCGCCAGCGTCCAGAACGAGAGCAGCACACCGGCAGTGAAGACGAGCCCGTGCTCGACGACCTTGCGCCGCTCCCCGCCCGCCTGGTTCACAAACCCCAGCACCTTGATCCCCAGCACGGGGAACACGCACGGCATCAGGTTCAGGATCATCCCGCCTACGAAGGCGAGGAGCAGCGTGCCGAGGAGGCTGGAGGGTGGGGAAGGGGTCATATCTTGACCATTGACACTCGCAGCGGGTGTCAATGGTGAGGCCTGACCCCTTTGGTCCGCAGCAGCTTGTTCAGATGCGGAAGTGAACGGAACATCGACGCGCAGGGCGGGAA
>CAZGOX010000041.1:0-14110 GCA_964527955.1 uncultured Opitutaceae bacterium
CGAGCAGCCTTTGTCTTTTGGCCGCCCCCAACAATGAGCCCCAGACTTATGTGATTGTCCACGGCGCCACTGGGGGAGGGTGGGCCTGGAAAGCGGTGGACCGCCTTCTCACGGCAGACGGCAATACTGTCTATCGGCCGACGCTGACTGGGCTCGGCGAGAAGGTTCATCTTGCCACTCCTGAGGTAAACCTGACAACGCACGTAACGGATATCGTGAATGTCATCTTGTTTGAGAACCTGCACGACGTAATCCTGGTCGGCCACAGCTATGGCGGCATAGTGATCACGGGTGTGATGGATCGGATTCCCGACAGGATTCGGCATGTCGTGTTCTTGGATGCCATGGCGCCGGCGGATGGCCAAAGTGCCCTCGATTATCAGCACCACTCGGTGTCGGACCTCAAGGTAGTCGACGGAATGATCATGTTTCCCTGGCTGGACGCGACTCGCCCCTTTCCGCATGACGTTCCACAGCCCTTGAAGACCTATACGGAGCCTGTCTCGTACAGGAATCCCGCGGCAAAGCTCATCCCTGTGACCTATGTCTGGTTCAACCACCCGGATTTTTCACCCGAACAGAAGGCTCGCAGTGAGGAAAAGACAAAGCGACTGCGCGAGGAACGCGGTTGGACCATCCGGACGCTGGACAGCGACCACAACGCACAGCTAAGCCACCCCAAGGAACTCACCGCCTTGTTGGAGGAGTCGGTGGACGACCGGAACACGTCCAAGTAGTATTCGAGGCGCGGTGGGCCGTGCCGATGAACCGCGATTCGGCCTACTGCGCGGCCGGGTTCTGCTTCCGATACAGCACATGGAGCCGGAGGGGGTCGTCTGCCTCGAGCGACGGGTGCAGGAAATCTTCGCTGTCGATCCGAGTGAATCCCAGGCGCTCCATGAGCCGCCGCGACCTCAGGTTGATCGCCGCTGTGAAGGACACGAGTTCGGGGAGGCGAAGCTCGTGGTAGGCATGGGCTTCGGCCAGTTGCGCTGCCCTTGTGGCAATGCCCCGACCCCAGTATTCCCGCCTGAGACGCCAGCCAATTTCAACACACGGCATGAACGGAGCCTCGAATCTCGGAACCGCAAGGCCGGTGTAGCCCGCGAACGCGCCGTCCACCTCGACAACCCAAAGTCCCCATCCGCGTTCTGCGATTCCGGAGCGGAGTCGGTGAAAGGCCTCCACGGACTCCTCCCTGGTCGAACAGCGCGGGTAGAATTCCATCACCACCGGGTCTGCGTTCATTGCGGCGAATGGCTCCAGGTCCTCATTCCGCCACTGGCGCAACAAAACGGTCTCTCCTTCGATGTTCACGCCAGGGATCAACCAAACTTGTCCCCGGGCAGTCAAGCGGGACGCCCGGCCCCACCTGCAGCCCGTGGACCGAACGAGGCTGCCGCATCGAACCGGGGTGTGCCCATGGAATTTGGTTCCGATGGTGGGCTTTAGCAGGGTGTTGATGAAAACACCCTGTTAGCTCACAAACCTGTAGTCTGACCATGCCCAAGACCTGGACACCCATCTACGGCGGAACCGTGAACCGAGTCTGGGCCGACGGAGAGACCATCCGCCGGCATAGCGGCCCGGCCAGCCACGCCGTATCCCTGCTGTGCGCCTACCTGAACGACCGGGGACTCGGGCTGGTCCCGCAGATTCTGAGGTATAACAGCCGGTATGAGTACCAGTCGCGCCTGCCCGGGATGGCGCTCATGCGGCCGTGGCCTAGTGAGGCCTTGTCCAGCACCTGGCTCACGATGCTCGGCCAATGGATGCGGCAGTTTCATCTGGCCAGCAGGACCTTCGCCCTGCCGAAAGGGGTGTCCTTCCAGTGGGGACCAAAACGGCCCATTGTGGGCTCCGTCGTCTGCCATGGGGATCTCGGCCCCTGGAATTGCCTGCTCACCGGGAAACGGCTCACGGGCATCGTGGACTGGGAACTCGCCTACTATGGGCGCCCAATCGAGGACCTCTGCTCGGCTGCGTACACGTGCGTGCCGTTGCGCCGGAGGGCCGACCAGGAATTCCCGGCAAGGGTCACTTCACGGCGCCTGGACGCGCTTCTGAAGGGGTACGGGCGATTCAGCCGGGCAACCTTGATGCGGGAGCTCCCGAGGTACCTGTTGCGCAATGCCGAGATGATTGAACGCCGCGCCGGGGAGGGGGCTGAGCCGTTCATGTCCTTCGTCAAGCGGGGGTTGAACGAGGAACTCCGATTCGAAAGCGCTATGTTTCAGCCGAGATGGGACCGCGCCCTCAAGGGGTGATGTGTCGACGGCCACGCAATCAAGTCGTGTCCTCGGGCCGCTTCCTTAGCAGGCCCAGGATCACCAGGCCGATGTCGACGACAAAGAAAGTGATCACCGCGCCGTCCATGGCCGTGACCAACTGCCCCTGAGGGAGGAATTGCTCGCCTCCCCAGAGAACGAACGCCAACCCAAGCAGCACGCGCTTGAGTTTCGTAATTGGGCGCGCGCGCGTGTCGAGCTGTACGCAGACGAAGGAGGCTCCGACCAACATGAGGGCCAAGGCACCTGCCTGCTGGTGGCGGCCCGCCGGCCGGAAATGGTGCCAGCTGTCCGAAAACAGGAGCACCGCCAGGGCGACCAAGGCTGCCAGAAAAAGGAGGCCGCTGAGCGGTCGGAGGATTCTGCTTTTCGATGCCATGCGGGAGGGAAGTCAAACCGACGGGGCCGTGTGCTGCGAGACCCAACAAATCACAACATGGCCGAGGCGGCTCGTCGCGGCGACTTCGCCCTACCTTCGGACGCAGGCGGCCTGCAGCGGATGAAAGACGTTCCAGGTTGCCTTGGTTGTATGGGCAGCGGCCTTGCTACAATCAGGTTTTGCACAATCACACAGTTTGCTTGCTTAGCCCATGTACTTAGCTAATCTAGATCCCGTGCCAAACTCCGTGGTCAACATCCACGCTGCCAAGAGCAGCTTGTCCCGCCTGATCAAGCGGGCCGAGAAAGGTGAACGCATAACCATTGCGCGGGACGGAAAGCCGGTCGCCCAGCTTGTGCCGGTTGCACGGGATGGCGATTCAGCCCTGTCGCCAGATGATCCACTGCTCAACCTCGAGACATTTGCAGTCGCCGGACCGGGCGGGAATCTCTCAAACGCGGAAATGGACCGCCTGCTTTATGGCCGGAAGTGAGGTGTTTGCCGACACCTCGGCTCTCTACGCGTTTGTCGATAAAAACGACGCCCAGCACGCCGTGGCTCGCACCGCGGCTGCGAAATTGGCGCATGAGGGCCGTAGAATCGTTACCACCGATTACGTGATCGCCGAGACGGTGAACCTGGCAAACGCCCGCGGCGGCACATTTGTCGCCGTCCGCGTCATGGATCTGATCGAGCAGTCGGCTGGCATCCGCGTGGAATGGGTCGGCGTGGAGCGCCTTGACAGGGCAAAAGGGTTTTTCAGGAAGCACTCTGACCACGGGTATTCCTTCACCGACTGCACGAGCTTTGTCGTGATGCACGAAGCGCGCCTTGGCGAGGTCTTGACCACGGACCGGCATTTTATTGAAGCGGGATTCGAGGCGTTGCTTCCGACCGCCTAGCGCAGCCACCTGTTAAGGCTTGCCGAGGTAGGGGGGAGAGGGGCCTGATTGTGGGATGCTGCGACTGAGATTCGATGATCGGAAGTTTTTCAAGGTCCTTGCGGCCTTTGGCCGCGGCGCGGAGCCATCGGCGGCGGTGTCTTCAACCGTGGCTGGCATCCTGGCGGATGTGCGCGCCCGGGGCGATGAGGCCGTGGTGGAGTACACGAGCAAGTTCGACGGAGCCAGGCTTGGCAGCAGGACGCTGAGGGTCAGCCAAGCGGCGATATCCGCTGCCTACCGCAATCTCGGAGTGAAGGACCGCAGGGCCTTGGCGGCGGCGCGGGCATCGATCCTGGAATTCAACCGCAAGGGTCTCCCGAGCGCCTGGGGAGCCAAGAATCTGCACGGCGCCATGGTCGGCGAGAAGTTCGACCCGATTCGCCGTGTGGGGATCTACGTGCCCAGCGGGCTTGTCTCGACCGTCCTGATGACCGCCGTGCTCGCCCGGGTCGCAGGATGCCCCGAGGTCGCCGTATGCACCCCTCCCGGTGCGGACGGGAAGGTCTCGCCCGGGCTGCTGGCTGCGCTGAAGGTCGCCGGGGTGACGGAGGTATACCGCATCGGCGGGGTCCAGGCGATCGCAGCGATGGCCTATGGCACGAAGTCGGTCCGGCGCGTGGACAAGATCTTCGGGCCGGGCAATGCCTACGTGTGCGAGGCAAAGCGGCAGGTGTTCGGGGCCGTGGGGATCGATTCGCTTCCCGGCCCGAGCGAGGTGATGATCATAGCCGATGAGTCGGCCAGGCCGGATTTCGCGGCGGCCGACCTTCTGGCGCAGGCCGAGCACGGTTCGGGTCTTGAGAAGGTATACCTGGTGGCGACCTCCGCCCTGGTGATAGACGCGATCCTGGCGGAGGTTGAGGCCCAGCCGTCTTCGTTGCAACGGGCCGAGAAGATCAGGCGTGTCCTCGCCGACGGGTTTCTTGCGGTCGAGGTGCGGAACCTGTCCGACGCGGCCGAGGTGGCCAACCGCGTGGCGCCCGAGCACCTCGAACTCCTTGTGCGGGAGTCCGCGGTCAGAAACCTTGTCCGGTCGGTGACCGTCGCCGGGGCCATCATGATCGGGAACGACACCCCGACGGCGCTGGGCGATTTTGTCGCGGGGCCAAGCCATGTCCTCCCGACCGGCGGTTCCGGGCGTTTCCTCAGCGGACTGCGCGTCACGGATTTTCTTCGCCGGACCAGCGTTGTCTCCTACGAGGCGGCCGATGTCCGCCGCGCCGCCGGCACCGTGGCCTCGTTTGCCGCAATGGAGCGCCTCGACGCCCACGGCCGCTCCGTCAAGATCCGCACGAGGCCCTGAGGCGGCACCTTCCCGTGTCTCCCGAGCCTCCATTCGATGCCGTCAAGCTGGCGCTGCCACACCTGCGGGCCCTCAAGGCCTACTCCCCCGGGCTGCAGCCCTCCGAGCCGGGATGGGTGAAGCTGAACACCAACGAGTGCCCATACCCGCCGAGCCCGCGGGTGGCGGAGTCCATCCTGCGCGAGGTCGGGACGGACGGGGCCTCGCTCCGGCTCTACCCAAACCCGTCCAGCCGCCCGCTTCGCGAGGCCCTTGCCGCCCACCACGGGGTTGGCGTGGAGAACGTCTGCGTGGGCAACGGCTCGGATGATATCCTGAATCTTCTCGTCCGGCTGTTCTGCTCCGGAGTCTCGCCTGCGGGCTTCACGCTGCCGAGCTATTCCCTCTATCCCGTCCTTGTCGGAATCCAGGATGGCAGGAGCGAGGTGGTCGAGTTCGACCGCTCGATGCGGCTCCCGATCGACAGGATGATCGGTTCCTCCGCCAAGGTCTTCTTCCTGACTTCCCCCAATGCGCCGACCGGGGTCGGCTTCAAGACGGCCGAGATCGAACGCGTCCTGAAGGAGTTTCGCGGGGTGCTCGTGGTGGATGAGGCCTATGCGCCGTTTGCCGGCGAGGACTCGGTTCCGCTGCTGGCCCGCCACCCGAACCTTGTCGTCGTCCGCACGTTTTCGAAGGCCTATGCGCTCGCGGGGATGCGGATCGGCTATGCGCTCGCCGACCCGGACGTGATAGGGCTCCTCGACCGGGTACGCGACAGCTACAACGTGAACAGGGTCTCGCAGGCCGCCGCGGTCGCGGCCCTAGCCGACACCCGATACTACCGCGGGGTGATCGCAACGATCCGAGACACAAGGGACGAGTTTGTCCGGCACTGCGCCGAAGGTCGGGGATGGTTTACCTATCCCTCGGAGGCCAACTTTGTCTTCACCGAGCCGAAGGATGGCCGGGGGCGCACGGGGGCGGTGGTGGCGGGCGCCGCGGCCGCCTTCCTCGACGCGAGGAAGATCCTCGTCCGGCGGTTCCCGAGCCATGCCTTGACCGAGTCGTTCCTTCGCATCACGGTGGGCACGAACGAAGAGATGCTCGTCCTCAACCAGGCGCTGGAGGCCTGGGCCCACAGCTGATTTTTCCCATGCCCAAAGCGACATCACACCGAGTGGCCACCGTCAGCCGCAAGACGACGGAAACCGACATCGCCCTCACGCTTGCGCTGGACGGCACCGGCGCGGGCAAGATCGACACGGGGGTTTCGTTCTTCGACCACATGCTCACGCTTTTTGCGCGCCACGGGCTCTTCGACCTCACGGTGAAGGCCAAGGGCGACGTGGCCGTCGACTATCACCACACGGTCGAAGACGTCGGCCTTGTGCTCGGCCAGGCCTTCAAGGAGGCCCTGGGCGACAAGGTTGGGATCCGGAGGTACGGCTTTTTCATCCTGCCGATGGATGAATCGCTTGCGCGGATTGCCGTCGATCTCGGGGGACGCCCGCACCTGGTCTACCACGCCGAGGCGCCGACGATGTTCATACGCGATTTCAACCTGGGGCTGGTGAAGGAATTCTGCCGTGCGTTCAGCAACGCGCTCGGGGCGAACCTCCATGTCCAGCTTGTCTACGGTGAGGAACCCCACCACGTGGCGGAGGCGATCTTCAAGTGCCTGGCCCGGGCGCTGGACGTGGCGACCCAGATCGACCCGCGGGCCTCCGGGACCGTGCCGAGCACCAAGGGGACATTGTGATGGGGGCTTCCCCGCGCATCGCCGTCATCGATACCGGGATCTGCAACCTGCGAAGCGTCACCAAGGCCCTTGAGGCCGTCGGGGCGTCGCCGTTGGTCGTGCGGACCACCTCCGAGGTCGCCGCAAGCGGCGCCTCCGGCCTCGTGTTGCCCGGTGTGGGCGCGCTGCGCGACTGCGTCGCGGCCCTTCGGGCCTCGGGACTCGACGACACGGTGCGCTCCTGGATCGAGGCAGACAGGCCGGTGCTGGGCGTCTGCCTGGGCATGCAGGCGCTCTTTGAGGAGTCGGAGGAGGGGAATGTGAAGGGCCTGGGAATCTTCAAGGGCAGGGTTGCCAAGTTCCGCCGCTCGCCCGGGTTCAAGATTCCGCACATGGGCTGGAACAGCATCCGCTTCCTGAGGGAATCGGCCCTGGGAGCCGGGCTCTCGCGCGACAACGACGCCTTTTACTTTGTCCACAGCTACCATTGCATCCCGGAAGACCGGAGCCTTGTCCTTGCCGAGTGCGACTACGGCGGTGTGTTCGCCGCCGCGGTGAACCGCGGGCGCGTCTACGCGACCCAGTTTCACCCGGAGAAGAGCCAGGCGGGGGGCCTGCGGATTTACCGCAACTTTGCCACGCTTGCCGCCGCCTGAAACCGGCCGGAGGCCGGGGGGCATCAGCGCAAGTTTCATGGGTGTTAGCAAATCTCGTAACGTTCTGTGAATGAAGCTAATGAGAAAACGAAACTTTTCTTTGCCAGCGGCTCGATTTTAGCTTCCTCTTTCGCACCATGGTTCCGAACGCCGCGATCAAGCTCGAAGATAAGGAGTTTTCCCTCCCTGTGCTTGTCGGCACGGAGGGCGAAAGGGCGATCGATATCAGGAAGCTCCGAAACGACTCGGGGTACATATGCTACGACCAGGGGTACGGGAACACGGGCTCCTGCGAGAGCGCCATCACCTATCTCGACGGGGAGAATGGAGTCCTTCGCCACAGGGGATACCCCATCGAGGAGCTCGCCCTCCACAGCGACTTTGTCGAGACCGCCTACCTGATCATCTACGGCGAGCTGCCGAATCCGACCCAGCGCAAGGATTTCGGGCTGCTCCTGCGAAGGAACGCGGCCATCGAGGCCAGGATGCACAACGTCTTCGAGGGCTTTCCCAAGGACGCCCAGCCGATGGCGCTGCTTTCCTCGATCGTGGCGACGCTGGCCGCCCACTATCCCCATCTGGCGAGGAACAACTTTGAGCAGGACCTGGCCACCTTCGACCTGGCCGCCGCGATGGCCATCTCGAAGATCCGCACCATCGGCGCCCTGATCTACCGCTACCAAAAGGGGCTCCCCGCGGTGCCGCCGGTCGAGGAGCTTCCCTTCTGCAATAATTTCCTGCACATGATGTTCTCGGAGCCGCCGAACGTCTATGTGCCGGAGCCCGAGGTGGTGCGCGCGCTCAACCTCGTGTTCCTTCTCCACGCCGACCACGAGCAGAACTGCTCGACGTCCACGGTCCGGATGGTGGCGTCGAGCTCCACCAACCTGTTCACCTCGCTCTCGGCCGGCATCTGCGCCCTTTCGGGCCCCCTCCACGGGGGCGCCAACACCGCCGTCATGCAGATGCTGCAGTCGATCCACGACGAGCACGACGACGGCACGCGCTTCATCGAGGCGGCCAAGTCCGGGACAAAGAGCTCGCGGCTCATGGGCTTCGGCCACGCGGTCTACAAGAACTTCGACCCGCGGGCGACGATCCTCGGCAAGGCCTGCAGCGAGGTGCTGGCGAAGCTCGGCATCAACGACCCGCTGCTTGCGATCGCGAAGAAGCTTGAGGAGACGGCCCTCAAGGACGATTATTTCCTCTCCCGCAAGCTCTACCCCAATGTCGATTTCTACAGCGGGATCATCATGCGCGCCCTGCGCGTCCCCGAGAACATGTTCACCGTGCTCTTCGCCATCGGCCGCACCGCAGGGTGGATCGCCAACTGGCGGGAGGTCGCGGCCAACACCAAGGGCAAGATTTACCGCCCCAGGCAGGTGTACACGGGCAAGGTGGCCAGGAAATACGTGCCGATCGCCGAGAGGACCTGAAAGGCCTCCGCCATGCTGCTGGGCCTGAACATCGATCATGGCGCCACGCTGCGCCAGGCTCGCTACCGGGACGTCGAGTTCATGCTCGGGGGCCCGGTGGAGCCCGACCCGATCGCGCTTGCGCTCGCGGCGGAGAAGGCCGGGGTCGACGGCATCACCGCCCACCTGCGCGAGGACCGGCGGCACATCCAGGAAAGGGACGTGCGGCGCCTGAGGGAGTCCATAGCGACGAGGCTCAACCTCGAGATGACCTGCTCGCCGCAGATGACGGCGTTCGCGCTCGAACTCCAGCCCGATTCGGTGTGCCTGGTGCCGGAGAACCGCAGGGAGGTGACGACCGAGGGAGGCTTGGACGTCGTGAAGAACCGCGAATCGGTCCGCGTCTGCGTGGATGCGATGAACGCGGCGGGCATCAAGACCAGCCTCTTCGTGGACCCCGATGCGCCCCAGATTGAGCTGGCGGCGGAACTTGCGGCTCCCTGGGTGGAGCTGCACACGGGGGCATTTGCGGGCGCTCTCAACCCCTTCCAGCGCAAGGTGGAGTTCGATCGCCTGCGCCGGGGGGCGGAACGGGCCCAGCGGCTGGGATTGATCGTCAATGCCGGCCACGGGATCAACTACGTCAATATCGCGGAGGTGCGCACCCTTCCATTCCTCCACGAACTCAACATCGGGCACAGCATCCTGAGCAGGGCCTTGTTCATGGGGATCGACGAGGCCGTCCGGGAGATGAGGCGCCTGATGAACCCCTGAGATGTCCGTGTCCCTTCCCACATTGCCCCCAGGGGGCGTCCTGCTCGGGATAGGGGTCGACTTGATCGAGGTGGCGCGCGTGCGCGGGGTTGCGGACCGGCAGGGGGACCGGTTCCTCCAGCGGGTGTTCACGGATGAGGAGCGGGCCTACTGCCTTGGGAGGCCCGATCCCTTCAAGCACCTCGCCGCCCGGTTCGCCGCCAAGGAGGCGGTTTCGAAGTGCTTTTCGACCGGAATCGGGGCCGAACTGGGCTGGAGGTCGGTGTCGGTCCTCCACGGCTCCAGGAGCGAGCCCGTCGTGGTGCTCGATGAGAAGGGCAGGGAACTCATGCGGTTGACCGGCGCCACCCATGTGCTCGTGTCGCTCTCCCATACGGAGACACTTGCCATCGCCACGGCGGCCCTGGTCAGGGCCGAGGGCGTCGGTTCGGTGTCGTTCGGGTCCTATGAGTGACGAGGAGCCAGTTCCCCGATCCTCATCGGACCCGTCGAAAATCCCATCCTGGCTCATGCTGGGGTTCCTGCTTGGCGTGCTCAGTGTCCTCGCATGGCCGTCGCGCACACCAGCGCCGGCCCCGACCCCCGCTCCGGCGGCCGCGGTGCCCGAAGCGAAGCCGGAGGCTGCCGCCCCAAGGTCGCTCACGACGATCGAGGCGGTCTTTGCCGAGTGGGACGGCTACGCCACCTGGGACAACGACATGACCGAGGTAGCGCTTTGGAATTCAAAGACCAAGGACTTTTCCGACTGCTTCGAGGTCCTGCGCTCGGGAAGCTCGTACTACTTCAGGTCGATTCCCCGGCTCACCCGGCCGGTGGTCACGCACGGGATCAAGGTCAACTGTCCGCTGGAGTTCACCGAGAGCGAGGAACAGCGCCAGGAGCGCGTGAAGACCGAGTCCGAGGAAATCTTCAAGGACCTCCGCGGCGAGAAGTAGGGCCTTGGGTGTTGGCCCCATGCGTTTTGCGTTTCTCTTTCGCCCGGGGTTGTGGAGAATGGGGGCATGATCCCGGCGAGTCACCCGATTCTGAGCACCGAGGAGGCGCTTGCGTTTGAGGCGGCGCTCTTCCGGGGGGACGAGACGAGGGAGTGGGAGGCGATGGGCCGGGCGGGACGTGGCGTGGCATCGGCCGCCCTGCGTGATTTCCAGGAGATCGGCGGGCTGCCTGCCTGCGGAAGGGTGCTCGTGCTTGCAGGCAAGGGAAACAACGCGGGCGATGCCCTGATTGCCGCGAAGTCGGTTGTCGAGGCGTTCCCGGCCGTCCATGTGGACGTGGTCTTCGTCTTTGGAAACCGCACCCTTCGTCCCCTTGCGATTCGCGCCTGGAGGGAGCTGCAACAGGCCGGCCCCGACCGGGTCACGGCGATTGGCCCGGAGATGCTTTCCCCGGGACCCTCCTACGACTTGTGCCTGGATGGCGTTTTCGGACTGCAATTCAAGGCCCCGCTTGCAGGGCCGGCCGCAGAGGCCCTTCAGCTGGCAAACAAGGTCCCCGTCCGCTTGAGGGCCGCCGTCGACCTGCCGAGCGGGCTGGACGACCCGAGCGCCTTTCGCGCCGATTTCACGTATGCAACGGGAATCCTGAAGGACTCCCTCTTGGGCTGTTCGAACGCCGGACGCCTGCGCTACCTGGACCTGGGATTCTTTGGCTCGGATACACCGGCTACCGCCCGGAAGAGCCGCGTCCTCCTGCGCTCGGTCCTCGGCCCGCTGGCAGCCCTCAGGCCTTCGCATTCGGACAAGCGAAGCTTCGGGCATCTCTTTGTCCTGGCCGGCTCGCGGAGCTATCCGGGCGCCGCCCTGATGGCCGTGCAGGCGGCATTGCACAGCGGTGTAGGGCTTGTGACCGCCCTTGTGCCGGAATCCCTCTCGGCGGCCTTCGCCGCCCAGGCGCCGGAGGCCATGTGGGTGGGCCTGCCTGAAACGGCGGCCGGCGGTCTGGCGTCAAAGGGGGCGCACCTGCTGGCATCGCGAATGCACGGGGCGACAGCCGTGCTGGCCGGCCCGGGCCTCGGGCGCGACCCCGAGACGCTTTCGCTTGTCGGGGCCCTCCTGAAGACGTCGTCCGTACCTTTTCTGCTCGATGCCGACGCGCTCCAGCCCGACTTGGTGGGGTCGGCCCTGACCACGCTCGTCCTGACCCCCCATGCAGGCGAGTATGCCCGGCTTGGGGGCGGTGAGGATCTGCCTGCGTATTGTTCCAAGGCCAAGGCCGTGGTTGTGCTGAAGGGGCCGACGACCCGGATCTGCGCCGGAACCCCTGCGACCGTGTTTCACTCGATTTTTGGCGGTCCTGTTCTGGCACGGGGCGGCAGCGGCGACCTTCTGGCCGGACTCACAGGCGGGCTGCTCGCGCAAACCCCGGCGGAGCCGTTGCTTGCGGCATGCCGGGGCGCGGTTTGGCACGGGTCGGCGGCGGACGCCCTGGCCCGGGCGCGGGGGCAGACCGGAGTCAAGGTCACCCAATTGCTCGACCATCTGCCCGAGGTACTGAGGCAACCGGACGTGCTATAGTAGCATGCGATGCCCACGGAATTGACCGAGCGACAAGCCCTGTTGGTGCTGGGCTCCCTGCCTGGGATCGGGCCGATCACCCTCAACCGTCTGCTCGCCGAATTCGGAGGCGACGCCCGGGCCGTATTTGGCGCGGGGTCAAGGCGCCTGGCTTCAGTGAAGGGGGTCGACCCGGAAATCAGCCGCGCCGTGGCCGACTGGGAAAAGCACTTTGATCTCGCCCGCGAGGAGGAGCGCATGGCCCGCAGCGGAGCGGACTTCCTCACAGTTGCGGATTCCGCGTATCCAAAGCTCCTTCGTGAGATTCACGACCCTCCGATAGGGATGTACCGAAAGGGTGCGTACCAGTTTGAGCTTCCCTGCATCGCCATCGTCGGAAGCCGGCGCCCCACACTGTACGGTCTGGCCATCGCCAAGCGGCTGGGTTCCGAGTTGGCCCGGATTGGCTTCTGCGTGGTGAGCGGGCTGGCCCGGGGGATCGACACAGCCGCCCATGAGGGGGCGCTGGAGGCGGGGGGCCGGACAGCCGCCGTGCTGGGCACGGGCATCGACATCGTCTATCCCCCGGAGAATCTCGAACTCTACCGCAGGATCTCCGAGAAAGGGGCCGTTCTCTCGGAGTTTCCTTTCGGTCGGCGGGCGGACCGAACCAGCTTTGCCATGCGCAACCGGATCGTATCAGGCATGTCCGAGGCCGTGGTCGTCGTCGAGAGCGCGGTCGACGGCGGCGCGATGATCACCGCGCGCTTTGCCGGGGAGCAGGGCAGGCTCCTGTTTGCCGTGCCGGGGCGGATCGACCAATCCACGAGCGCGGGCTGTCACCAGCTGATCCGCGACGGCGCGACCCTGCTAACCTCGGTGGACGACATCTTATCCGAGTTGAACTACCTCGGCGGCCTCCGCCCGGCGCCGATCCCGGAGAAGCCGCCTCGCACCGCAGCGCCGGTCGAATTGAGTGCCGATGAGCAGGCCGTGCTGGATCAACTGGCCGACGGCGCGATCCTGGCCGCCGATGCCCTTGCCCAACAAACCGGCATTTCCTCGGCCCAAGTCGCAGCGGCCGCGATGTCACTCGAGCTCAAAAACCTGATTGGGAAGAGGGTCGACGGAGGCTATGAGGCAAAGGCCTCCTAACGTCTTCCAGAGACCCGCTACTTCGCGGGAATTTTCAACAGCCTGCTAAGGATCGGTTACCGAGAGCGTCGTGCTCTCCTTCACCTTGTCGTCGGAGTCATAGACCACCCTTTCAGTGATCTTCTTCCCATTGTAAGCCCCCTCAATTGGAGTTCCAATCGCCTCCCAGATTCCCAAGGTGAAAACATCGGCGGCCCCATGAAAGACCGCGCGCGCCGCCTTTGTTCCGGTGCTGTAGCCTTGCACAAAGGTGTAAATGTCCTTCTTGCCCCCTTCTACTTTCTCTGTCGACAAGGGCGGTCCGACTTGGGCGATCACCAAATCCCTCTCCGTTCCCGGACGGAATACAGTGAGGTCCTTGAGCGAAGGCTGTTTTGTCGCCATGACGACTGCACAGCTTGATAGTAATGGGATTAGCAGGATCGCGGCAAAGCGGCCGGCGGGTCGCAGGCAGGAAGGGTAGTCCATTCCGCACTTATTATCGCCGGAAATATGTGTGTCGACCTCCGATTAATGACTTTTGCTGGAAGCTTGACCCCGAAGGCCATGCGACCGGAAATCGGGAATGTTCGGCCTTCCAATGCTCCACCGGGATTCGCCGACATTCCCCAATCGGGTTACTATAGGCGATTAAAATGAATACTAGGAGAATTGCTCTGACTGCCAGTGTCGTCGCGGTGCTGTTTTCCGGCTGTGTGTCGGCTCCAAGCGTGGATTTTGACAAGGGGGCGGCATCGAGGATCAAACAGGTTGCGGTTCTGGCCATGCCCGAACCGACGGAGCGGAACGTTGTGGTGATGAACATTGGCGGCGCCGCCGGCGCTTTCGGAATCGTCGGCGGATTGATCCAGGCGGATCAGAACATAGATCATTCGAAGAAATTCGCCGCCATTCTGAAGGGGCAGAAGCCCAATCTTTCCGAAACCATGCTCGCCGACCTCGGGACGTCCCTGAGCGGTGCTGGATTCCAGACCGTCGTTGTCA
>CAZGOX010000042.1:0-13766 GCA_964527955.1 uncultured Opitutaceae bacterium
TCTCCCGCCTCTCCCCTCCGGCAGAGCAGGCCCCCGTGGATCTTCGGATGCAGCGTCTTGACCCGGCCTCCCATGATCTCGGGAAACCCGGTGTGGCGGCTGACCTCCGTCACCGGCAGCCCTCGGGCCGCCAGCAGCCGGGCCGTGCCGCCGGTGGACAACAAGGTGTATCCCAGTCGTCCCACGAGGGCAGCCGCGAATTCCTCCAGGCCGCGCTTGTCACTGACCGATAGAAGGGCAAGTTTCGCCATGGGAAGGAAAGTGGAATGCGGAAAGCCGTGGGGTGGAAGTCCGAAATACGGCATTCACTGCTGGCGCAGGCGCCCGTTGAGGGTACACTGCAGGGCTGCCGGCTCATTCCTTCCACCAACCCTGTGTCCCTTTCCTCCCGCGAACTCCCCGGTCTTACAGCGCGACTTGACAAGCTGTGCTACCACCATGGAGGGGCCAGCCTTCCTCCGGACAAGCCGCACGCCTTCGTGTACTTTGTGACCATCCGCAACGGCTCGGACCGCACGGTGACCCTGCTCGGCCGAAAGTGGGTCCTCGAGCATGCAGACGGCACGTCGCTGGTGGTCGAGGGGGACAAGATCGTGGGCGAGACCCCGCGCCTCGCCCCGGGCGAGGAATTTTCCTACAACAGCTATCACGTCACCGGGACCGACGCCCGGGCCTTCGGCAGCTTCCATGGCGTGGACGAACTGGGCACAAAGGTCCACGTGCTGCTGCCGCCGTTCGAGATGTCGCTTCCGCGCAACTGAGGAATGCCTCACCGGGGCACGAGCCGCACCTCGAAGAGCCGGGGCCAGTCCTTCCCGGTCACAAAGATCCTGTCCCCCGCGGGATCGTACGCGATCCCGTTCAGGACGTCCGTGTGCTCGTCGTAGTCACCGGGCCGGAGCAGCCCGGTGAGGTCGATCATGCCCAGGAGCCTGCCCGAGGCCGGGTCGATGCGGACGACGAACGCGGTCTGCCATACGTTCGCATAGATCTCGCCCTTGATGTACTCCAGCTCGTTGAGCATCCTGAGGGGCTGGCCCTGGTTCAGTACGCTGATCGTCCTCGTGACGCGGAAGGTGGCGGGGTCAAGGAAGCGGATCTGGTTGCTCCCGTCGCTCATGATAAGCGACCGGCCGTCCGTCGTCAGGCCCCAGCCTTCCCCTTCGTAGGAGAACCCCCCCTCGCGCCCGAGGGTCGCCAGGTCGTAGATAAACCCCTTGCGGTTCTGCCAGGTCAGCTGGAAAACCCGGCCTCCCAGCACGGTCATCCCCTCGCCAAAATACTCGGTCGGGAGCTTCACCTCCTCCAGAACGCGCCCGGACTCCAGGTCGACCTTCCGGAGGGTCGATGCCCCGTTCAAACCGGTGCTCTCGAGCAGGATCCCGTCGTGGTACAGCAGGCCCTCCGTGAAGGCCCCGCGGTCATGCGGCCAGGAATGGACCACCTGATAGCCGTAGACCGGGACCGCGGTTTGCGGCGCCGGGTCCCTCCCGCAGGCGCCGGTCCCCAGGAGCGCGAACGCCAGCAGGCCCGCGACCAGCCACCCTGAACCCGGGAGTCCCGGGCTCACGGAAGAATTGCCTAACGCGTGAAAAGGCTCAGTCTTTCGGACTCCCGGTGGCATGGGCGTCCAGATTCGCCCCGACCTTTAAAATTTTCAAGACTCGCCGCCATCCGATCCCGCCAATTCACCCTCCCTCCCCCGTGTCGTCCCCCCTACTCTATGCCTGCCCGGAAACGAGCGCGGACGTGCTCTATTTTGGGCGCGTCAGCGCACCCGACCCGTTCATCGCCTTCGGCGTGCGCGGCCGCAAGGTCGCCGTAGTCAGCGCCCTTGAGTTCTCTCGCATACGGCGGGATTCGGCCTTTGACGCCGTCCTGCCGCTTGAGCTTTGGGCCAAGAGGGCCCAGGGGGAATGGCCTGGGCGCCGGGCCGGCGTCGCGGAAGTGATCGTTCTCCTCGCGAAGAAATTTCGGGTCGCCCGGTTCTCCGTTCCCGAGGATTTTCCTGCGGGGATCTTCGAGCGCGTCCGGAGGCTGGGCCTGCGCGTGGCTGTGGCGGACGGCCCCGTGTTCCCGGAGCGGATCGTGAAGACCAGGGCCGAGGCCAACGCCCTACGGGAGGGAAACCGGTGCAGCGCCCTGGGCATTGCGGCGGCGGAACGGATGCTCCGCTCATCCCGCATCCGGGGCGGCAGGCTCTTTCATCGCGGCTCCCCCCTCACGAGCGAGCGTCTTCGTTTCGCCGTGGACAGCGCCTGCCTCGCAGCCGGCGCCGCGCCGGGCGCGACGATCGTGGCAGGGGGCAACCAGGCCTGCGATCCCCACCACCGCGGGTCCGGGCCGTTGCGCGCAAACGACCTGATCGTCATCGATGTCTTCCCAAGGGTGAGCGCGACGGGGTATTATGGCGACATGACAAGGACCTTCCTGCGCGGCAGGGCCAGCCAGGCCCAGCGGGCCTTGGTCGCCGCCGTGCGGGCGGCGCAGCAGGCCGCCCTGGGCGCGGTGCGGGCGGGAGTCCCCGGCCGCGACGTCCACGCCAAGGTTACCGGGGTCTTTTCCTCGCTAGGCTTTCGCACGAAGCGGACCGCGAGGGGATCGGTCGGGTTTTTCCACGGCACGGGCCACGGCCTGGGCCTGGACATTCACGAGGCGCCGCGGATCAACGGCTCCGCAGACACGCCCCTGCCGAAGGGGTGCGTCGTGACGGTGGAACCCGGGCTCTACTATCCGGGCCTGGGAGGATGCCGCATCGAGGACGTCGTCCAGGTGACGGACGGCGCCCCGAGGATGCTCTCGGATTTTCACTACGCCTGGGAACTGAGGTAGCCCGTCCCCCATGATCAAAGGACTGCCGGCACTGCTGAAGAGGATCTCCCGCCGTCGCATCCTCGTCGTCGGCGACATCATGCTCGACCACTACCAGTGGGGCGATGCGACGCGGATATCCCCGGAGGCTCCCGTCCCGGTGGTCCATGTGATCCGCGAGACGGACACGGTCGGCGGGGCCGCCAACGTCGCCAGCAATGTCGCCGCGCTCGGCTCCTCGGTCGAGATCGTCGGTGCCGTGGGCAGGGACGCAAACGGCGACAAGCTGCGCAGCCGCTTCCAGGAGGCCGGCATAGCCTTTGACGACAGGTTTCTCCTTGAGAAAGGCCGCGGGCGGACGATCACCAAGACACGGGTCGTCGTCCGCAACCAGCAACTGTGCAGGCTGGACTTTGAGGACCCGCCCCCCGCCTACCGATCCGGCATCCTGGGGACGCCGGAGGGCCTTGCCTTGGTTGAATCGAAGATCGCCGGGGCGGACGGTGTGATCCTCTCCGACTACGCCAAGGGGGTCCTCACTACGGGCTTTATCGCCGAGGTCTCCCGGCTGGCCAGGAAGCACGGGGCCTTCATCGCAATGGACCCGAAGCCATCCGGGGGCGCCAAATTCCACGATGTGGACTTGCTGACGCCAAACCTTCGGGAGGCCATCGAACTCTCCGGGCTCCACGTCGGCCACGGGGAGGATCCTGACCCATCCAGGCTCTGCGCCGCCATCTGGGGGAAATTTCGCCCCAGGAACCTGGTCGTGACCCTCGGGGCCGACGGCATGCTGATCAGCAGGCGGGGCAGCGTGGTCCGGTCCATACCCACCGCCGCCCGGCAGGTCTACGATGTGTCCGGCGCCGGCGACACCGTCATCGCCGCCCTGACCCTCGCCCTGACGTCCGGATGCAGCCTGGAGCAGGCCGCGCATCTCGCAAACGCGGCCGCCGGGGTCGTCGTCGGGAAGATCGGCACCGCGACCGTGACCCCGGGCGAGTTGCTCGCCTACGTGGGTTAGCAGGGTGTTGGCCCGATGCTCAAGGCCCTCTTTCTGGACCGCGACGGGACGCTGATCGCCCACAAGCCCTACCTCTCCGATCCCGCCGGGGTGGCCCTGATCCCGGGAACGGCAGCCGCTCTCGTGAGGGCCCGCCGGCTCGGCTACGGGCTCTTCCTTTTTACGAACCAGTCCGGTATCGGGCGCGGCATGTACACCGCGGAGGATGCTGAACGAGTGAACGCGCGGATGGAGGAGCTTCTCCAGCTGCCCCCGCCCGTGTTCGACGGGGTCTGCGTGGCCCCGGAGGCGCCCGGCCAGCCCGTGCGCTATCGCAAGCCTTCGCCGCTCTTCATCCTGGAGACCATCTCCCTGCACGGGATGGATCCGCATCAGTGCTGGATGGTGGGCGATTCCGCGTCCGACGTCCGTGCGGGCCTGGCTGCCGGGATCAATCCGGCCATCGTCCTCTCGGGCCCGAAGGACCCACGGAACCTCCCTGAATTCGCGGGCCGGCGGATTCCGGCCCACGGGAGCTTCCCGGAGTTTGTGGCCTCGCTGCGTTAGCATGCCCGGTTCCGCGAAATCCCGGCTCGACGAACTGCTGGTCGCCCGCGGCCTCGCCTCCACGCGCACGCAGGCCAGGGCCTTGATCATGGCGGGCAGGGTGCTTGGGAAGACGGGCCGGCTCGAAAAGCCGGGGAAGGAGGTCCCCAGCGACGCCGAGTTCATCGTCGAGCAGCCGCCCCGCTTCGTCAGCCGCGGAGGAGAAAAACTGCAGGGGGCCCTCGAGGGATTCGCACTGGACCTCAGGGGCGCCCATGTGCTCGACATCGGCGCATCGACCGGCGGATTCACGGACTGCGCGCTGCAGGCGGGGGCGGCCTCGGCGGTGTGCGTGGACGTCGGCCGGGGCCAGCTGCACGCGCGCCTCGTCTCCGACCCCCGCGTCGTGAATCTCGAGAAGGTGAATGCGCGCCACCTGGATGCCGTGGAGCTCCCCCGCAGCGAGTTCGACCTCGCGGTGGCGGACCTGAGCTTCATTTCCCTTAAGGCGGTGCTCCCCGCCGTCTGGCCGCGGATCCGCGCGGGCGGCATCCTCGTGGCCCTCGTAAAGCCCCAGTTCGAGGCGGGCAGGGCGGAGGCCAGCAAGGGCCGGGGCGTGATCCGCGACGAGGCGGTCAGAAGGGCGGCCCTTGACGGCGTGCGCGCCTTCGCGCTCGCAAGTCTGCCGGGCGCGCGGCTGGTCGGGACCATGGATTCCCCGATTGCGGGCGCGGACGGCAACCGGGAGTTTTTGCTATGCCTGCGCAAGGAAGAAGGATAATACCGTCGTTCATGTCCCCGCTCAGAAAGGTCGCCTTCGTCGTCAATGCGGACAAGGACGGCGCCATGAGCCTGGCCCGGGAGCTCATCGCGACGGCGAGGAGGCAGGGGGTCCGGGTGAAGCACACGTCGCGTTTTCCCCTCCCGCACGGTTATCTCCGCGGCTGGGATGCATGCTGCGCCATCGGGGGCGATGGCACGCTCCTCAGCGCTGCTGGGGAGGCCGCTCGCGCCCAGGCGCCGATCATCGGCGTAAACCGCGGCAGCCTGGGCTTCCTGACAACCTTCTCGGCCGACGAGGCCCGCCTGCACCTGGCCGACCTTCTGCGGGGTGATTACCATGTCGATCGCAGGAGCATGCTGTCGTGCTCAACGGGCCCGGGCGTCCAAGGCCTCGCGCTCAACGATGTCTGCATCAAGGGTGAGATCAATTCGAGGCTGGTGCGACTCGAGGTCCATGCGGACGGGGAGCTGGTCACGGACTATCTTTGCGACGGGCTGATCTTTTCCACGCCGACCGGTTCGACGGCCTACAACCTCTCGGCGGGCGGACCCATACTGCATCCCTCGGCCAAGGTGATCGTGATGACGCCGGTCTGCCCCCATACCCTGACCAACCGCTCCATCATATTTCGCGAGGGGGTGCGGCTCGAGGTCTACAACCACTCGCCCGACAACCGCCTCCTCGTGGGCATGGACGGCCAGCGCAACCTGCGGCTTTGTGGCGATGCGCCGGTGCGCATCTCTGTCGCCAAGCTGCGGCTGCCGCTCGTGCAGCGCGCCGGCTACGCACACTTCGCGGTAGTGCGCACCAAGCTCCAGTGGAGCGGCGGCCTCAGGGACTGATGGGCAGGGCCTGCTAGGGCGGACCTTTGGGTGTTCCCTGCGGCCCGGCCGCGCTTCCCGCGTCCGTGCCCTGGGCTCCGTCGGCGGGCGGGGCTTTCTTCTTTCTCCTGCCCTTCCTATGCTTCTTCTTGGGCGCCGGCGTGTCCGGAGCCTGGGTTCCGTCGGGAGGCGCACCCGGCGCCGCGTCGCCGGAGAGGGAGGGGGCACCCATGCTTGGGTTGGAGCCTCCTGGCGGATCCTCACCCAGAGCCGCAGGGAGAAATGAGGTGATTACGCAGGCGAGCATGCCCGCCAAGAGCAACATTCGAGAGCAGGTGGTGTTCATCGGAACCCATAGTAGCAAGGGTGCTCATCGTGCGGGTCTCACCACCAGCCGGACCCGCAGGGACTGCTGAAAATAGCGCTCGGCAAAGGCCCTGACATCGGCGCCGGCGACCGCGTCAATGCGGCCATCGTACTTGTCTGCGTCGTTCACCGGCCTTCCCTGGAGCGCATCCAGTCCCGCACGGAACGTCTGCGCTGAATTGGTCTGGGATTGCTGGCGCCAGGCCGCCTTCAGCCGCTCGCGACACCTGCGAAGCTCGTCCTCCGACACCTTGCCCGCCTGGACGCGATGGATCTCGGCATCGATCTCCGCCTGGACTTCCGTCTCCCGGCCGGGCTGGGTTCCGGCCAGGAAACAAAACATGCCAGACTCCGTGCCGACGACCCTCTCCGAGCGCACGAAGTAAGCCAGGCCCTTCTTTCCGCGCACCCTCTCGAACAGCTGGGAGGCCATGCCGCTGAAAAGCTCGTCCGCGACCTCTCCGGCAAAATAGTCCGGCGCATGGAGCCGCGGTCCTGGATATGCCTGGAGCACCACCGCCTGCTCGCATGCGCGCGTCTCGACGTAGTCCCCCGCCGCTTCGGGAAGGGCCGGCCCGCGGCCGGAAGTCCAACCCTTGGGCGCCGGCCCGGCGGGCAGGCGGCCGAGGAGCGACCCAAGTGCCCGCGCCATCTTTTCCGGATCAAAGTCTCCGGATGCCGCGACCACCACATTCGGGGCGACGCGGAGGCGCCGGTGGAGCGCCGCAAGGTCTCCGGGCGCAAGGGAGCGGACCCCGTCCGCGTCCCCATCCGGGTCGAGCGCCATGGGATGCCTTCCGAAGAACTTTCGGCGGATGAGCTTTCGGGCCATGGTCACAACGTCGTCGGCGTCCTCCTTCAGGCCGGCGAGCTGGGCATCCCTCTCCAGGGCAAACGTCGCAGGCCTGAACGCGGGCGAAAACATTCCGTCGCGGATCACGGCCAGGGCCCGGTCAACGTCGCCCGGAAGCACCTCAGAGCAGACGCCGAGGCTGTTGTTGCCCGAAAATGGATAGAAGGAGCCGCCGACCTCCTCGACATACTGGGCTACGGCCGCGGCGGACCGACGGAGGGTGTCCTTGGTGAGCAGCGTTGCAAGCAGGGCCGTGGATCCCCTCCGCTCCGGGTCCTCGAAAAGCGCTCCCCCGCGCATAAGCACCCGCAGGTGGACATTGGGCAGGCGTCGGTCCGTGCGCAGCAGGACGACGGCTCCGTTCGCCAGCCTCGTCTCGTTGAACGAGGGCGCGCGGCGCGGAGCGCGTGACCGCCCGACCGGATCAGGCCCGGCCTCCGCAGGCGGGTTGATGGAGACCGCGTTCCGCCGCTCAGGCGCCAGGTGGCTCCGAAGCACCCGGCGCAAATCGGGGAGGCGGACTGCGCGCACCCGGTCAAAGTAAATCCGCGCATAATCCAGGTCTCCCACGACCACCTCGGCGGCGCCGAGCCGCGACGCCTGGCCGCTCATTGTTTTCCTCGCGTTCACCTCGCCCACGACGAGCTGCCGCAGCGCCTTGGCCAGCTGGGCCGCCGTGAAGCCGCGATCGGCCCGCAGCGCCAGCACCCTCCCGACTGCATCCACGGCGGCCGCCCGCTTTGCCCCGTCGCACGTGAAGGACACGCAAAAGAGGCCGCAACTTCCTGGATTCCAGCTGGTCGCGTGAATCTCGTGCACCAATCCCGCCTTTTCCCGGACCTCGCTCCACAGCACCGAACTGTCGCCGTGTCCAAGGATCGAGGCGATCAGGTCGAGCACCGGGGCGTCCGGATGCGCGAGCCCCGGTATCGGCCAGGAGAGCACGGCGCGGGAGAGCTCGACGTCCTCGAATCGGTGAGCCTCTCGCGGGGCGAGCTGCCCGGGCTCCGCGGGCACCGGCGCGGGGGCCAGCCTGGTCCTGGGAGCGGCGCCAAAATGCCGCTCCACGGCCGCCCGGGCGGCACCGGCCTCGAAATCGCCGACCACGACGACCACCAGGTTCCCGGGCACATAGCGCGAGCGGTAGTAGTGGACCAGTTCGTCCCGCGTGACCGCCGAAAGGATCTCGCGGTGGCCGATGATTGGGTGGCGGTAGGGATGCTCGCGGAAGGCCGTCGAGAAGAGCGTGTCCCAAAGGCGGCTGTCCGGGTCGTCGCGGGTCATGGCGATCTCCCGCAGGATGACGTCCCGCTCGCGCTCGACCTCCTCGGCGGGGATGGTCGAGTGGAGCACCGCGTCCGCAAGCACGTCGACGGCCACCTCGAGATGCTCGCTGGGCAGGTCGACATGGTACACCGTGCGGTCGAAGGTCGTGTACGCGTTCAGGTACCCGCCGTGGGCCTGGACGGTCTCCGAGATCTCGGGGCCCGAGCGCCTGCCGGTCCCCTTGAACAGCATGTGCTCAAGAAAATGGGAGAGTCCGGCGCCGAGGTGGGCTCCCTCGTGCATGCTTCCGGTCTTCACCCATGCCTGGACGGAGGCGAGAGCAGCCGAATGGTCGGGCTTCACGATGATGGTCAGCCCGTTCGGCAGGACGGTCCGCTCGACGGGCTCGCGCCACAGTGCGTCCAGAAGGCGAAAATTCGGGGGGATCGGCGTCCGCTTTGGCATTCGCGTGTGTCAGGGACTCCTCTTCAACCGGGTCCCCGGCGTGAACGGCGCGACAAATGCCTCGTCGAAATCGTACAGCTCCCCGAAGTCCTCCCGGCGGTCGCCCTCGGTCTTGCTGAACACCTTGTACTCGATCAGGTTGAACACAATGTCGCCAAAGTCGCGGCAGCGGCGCACCCCCCACGAGTCGAAGACGGTCTTCGCCATCGGGCCAAACTGCTCCAGGGCGTACACCCGCAGGCCTTCCAGCAGCTCCTGGCCGCTCACATGCCGCATGCGCCCGGTCCCGGCCGCGTCCTTCTTTCGGAGCTCCTTCACCGTGTGGTCCAGCCCCAGGCGCACGAAGTTGTAGGCCTGGCGGTCGAATCGGTTGTCCTCCTTGCAGATGAGGGCGACGGTGTCCGCAAACTCGGAGTCTTGCATGTTGAAGCCTTCAGGTCAGCAGCGTTCGCAGGGTCGAGTCAACCATCCCGGGGTCGGCCCGGCCGCGGGCGGCCCGCATGACCGGGCCCTTGAAGGCGTTGATGGCGCTGTCCTTGCCCGCCTTGAATTCCGCAGCGGACTTCGGATTCGCGGCGATGGCCTCCCGGCACCAGCGCTCCAGCTCACCCGGATCGGCGCCGGCACCCAGCCCCTTCCGTTCGACGACCGTACCCGGCTCCTCCCCGGTCCGGAACATCTCGGCAAATACTTCCTTGGCAGCCTGCCCCGAGATTCTCCCCGAGTCGACGAGCCCGACCAGGGCGGCGATGTGGGCCGGCCTGACCTTGGACTCCGAAAGTCCGAGCCTGGCCGCCCCGAGCTCGCGCAGCAGGTCGTTCACGATCCAATTCGCCACGGACTGGGGCCTGGCCCCCAGCCTCGCGGCCTCCTCGAAGAAGTTGGCCAGGGAGAGATCAGGGACGAGGACCGACGTGATCGTGTAGGGAAGCTTGTGCTGTTCCTGGAACCGGCGCTGCTTGTCGAAGGGCGGCTCCGGGCAGGCGGCGCGAAGGCGGTTCTTCCAATCCTCCCCCACCCGCACGGGCATGAGGTCGGGATCCGGAAAATAGCGGTAGTCATGCGCCTCCTCCTTGGTTCGCAGCGACTGGGAGACGCCGGTCTGGCCGTCATAGTCCCGGGTTTCCTGGGTGACCGTGCCCCCGGCCTGGACCACCGAGACCTGGCGGCGCACCTCGTGGGCGATCCCGTCCCGCACGAACGAGATCGAGTTGAGGTTCTTGAGCTCCACCTTGGTCCCGAGCCCTGGCGCGCCCGCGGGCCGGATGGAAATGTTGGCATCGCAGCGCAGCTGTCCCTTCTCCATGTCGCAATCGGAGACCCCGCCGTACACGATGATGGTCCTGAGCGCGGTCAGGTAGGCGAACGCCTCGTCCGCGCTGCGCAGTGCGGGTTCGGACACGATCTCCATGAGCGGCGTGCCCGCCCGGTTGAAGTCCACCAGCGACTCGGTTCCGTGGTGGTTGAGCTTGCCCACGTCCTCCTCCAGGTGAATGCGGGTGATCGGAATCCTCCGGTGCTCGCCCATCACGTTGCGGGCAGGGCCGGGCAGTTCGATTTCCACCGATCCCCCCGTGCAGATCGGGTGGTCGTATTGGGAAATCTGGTAGTTTTTCGGCGAATCCGGGTAAAAGTAGTTCTTGCGGTCCCAGCGGCACACCTGCGCGATCTCGCACCCGAGCATGAGCCCCGTCTTGATGACCTGGTCGAGGGCAGCCCGGTTCATCACGGGAAGCGCGCCGGGCAGCGCGAGGACGACCGGGTCGGTCAGGGTGTTTGGGGGGAAGCCGTAGCCCGCGGCGACGCGGGAGAACATCTTCGACTCGGTCCTTACCTGGACGTGGACCTCCAGTCCGATGACGGCTTCGTAGGTCATAGGTCGGGGTGCCTCCCGTTCCACTCGTGGTCCCGCTCGTAGGCGCGGGCTATGGCCAGCAGATCCGCCTCCCGGAACGGCTGGCCTATGACCTGCAGGCCCATCGGGAGCCCCGAGCGGGTGAACCCGCAGGGGACGCTGACGCCGGGCAGCCCCGCCAGGTTCACGCCGATCGTGTAGATATCGTTGAGATACATCGCGAGGGGATCGGCGGACTTCTCCCCCTTCTTGAACGCCGGAGTCGGCGAGGTGGGGGTCAGGATCGCGTCGACCTCCCGGTACGCCTTCAGGAAGTCGTTCCGGATCAGCGTCCGCACCTTTTGCGCGCGAAGGTAGTAGGCGTCGTGGTAGCCGCTGCTCAGCACGTAGGTCCCGAGGATGACCCGCCGCTTGACCTCCGCGCCGAATCCCTCGGCGCGCGTCCTGAAATAAAGGTCAAGCGCGTCGGCCGCCTCCGCGGAGCGGTGCCCGTAGCGGACGCCGTCATAGCGGGCGAGGTTGGACGAGCACTCCGCCGTGGCGATGATGTAGTAGGCCCCGACGGCGTACTTCGTGTGCGGAAGCGAGATTTCCCGGATCTCGCATCCGAGCCCGCGATAGTGGTCGATCGCGGCCTGGACGGCCGCGCCGACCTCGGGATCGAGCCCGTCGGAAAAGTACTCCCGCGCGATTCCCAGCTTCCAGGGTCCCTTCCGCTCCCCGAGCCCGCGCCGATAGTCGGGGATCTCCGCCTGGAAGGAGGTGGAGTCCAGGGGATCGTGGCCCGCAATCGCCCCGAGAAGGATGGCCGCGTCCTCGACGGTGCGCGCAAAGGGACCGATCTGGTCCAGGGACGAGGCAAAGGCGATCAGGCCGTAGCGCGAGACCAGCCCGTAGGTCGGCTTCAGCCCGACCACGTTGCAGAGGGCCGACGGCTGGCGGATCGAGCCGCCCGTGTCGGAGCCAAGGGCGACCACGGCCTCCCCCGCGGCGACCGCCGCGGCGCTACCTCCGGACGATCCCCCGGGCACCCGCGTCAGGTCCCAGGGATTGGACGTCGTCCTGAATGCGGAGTTCTCGGTCGACGAGCCCATCGCAAACTCGTCGAGGTTCAAACGGCCCCAGCAGATCGCCCCGGCCTCCTTCAGCCTCCTCGTCACGGTGGCGTCGTACGGCGACACAAAGTGCTCAAGCATCCTGCTCGACGCCGTGAGAGGCTGCCCCGAGACGGCGATGACGTCCTTGATCCCCACGGGAATCCCGTCGAGGGGGCCCCTCGCCCGGCCCTCCGCGCGGCGCCGGTCGGATTCCCCGGCCTGGGCCAGCGCCCCGGGCTCGTCGCGGGAATTGAACGCCTGCACCCGATCCTCCACCGCCCTGGCCCGTGCGATCACGGCCGTCATCAGCTCCACGGAGGATATCTGGCCGCCGTCCAGGAGCGCAGCCAGCCGTGCGAGCGGCTGATAGAAGAGCTCGGAGGACATGGCTACTCCACCACCTTGGGGACGACGAACATCCCGTCGCGCTGCGACGGCGCGTTCAGCAGGGCGGCCTCCACGGGCAGGCCCGGAGTCGCCCGGTCCTCGGCCCAGACGTTGTCCATGGGGAACGCATGGGCGGTGGGCTCGACGCCGGTGACGTCGACCTCCTGCAACAACGCAATGTGGGCAAGCACGTCGCGGAGCTGCCCCGAAAAGGCCTCCCTTTCCGCAGGCGAAAGGGCAATCCGGGCGAGCTTCGCCACGTGGTCGATGTCAAAGTCCGGGGAGGAGGCCATGGGCTTCGTCACTTCCTCACCTGCCAGGACCGGGTCCGCGCGATCTCCTCCTGGACCGCCTGGAACACGGTGTTCACCTCCGCGTCGGTCAGGGTCCGGTCCGCCGCGCGAAAGACCATCGAGTACGCCAGGCTCTTCTTCCCCTCGGCAAGCTCCCCGCTCTGGTACACGTCGAACACCTCGACGCTTTCGGCCTTGAACCTCCCGCCCGCGGCCGCGGCCGCCGCCTGGACCAGGGCCTGCCGCACCTCCGCGGCCGGAGTCGCCGCGTCCACCACCAGCGCAAGGTCCCTCAGGGCGGGCGGAAACAGGCTGAAGTCGGCATGCCTCCGGCGCGCCCCGGCTGCGGGCAGCCGGTCGGGCTGGACGGCAAGGATGCCCGCGTGGACCTTCCCCTCGATGCCGAGGGCCCTGACCATCTCGAGGTTCAGGAGCCCGAACCGGGCCGTCCATCCGTCGCGAATGTGCCCCAGGGTGGCGGAGTGGCCTTCCTGCCAGCCATAGTACGGCCCCCCGATGGACGAGGGGGGCACCTCCGCAAGGCTGATTCCGGCAGCCGCGGCCAGGGACTCGACGTGGTGCTTGACCAGGTAAAAGTCCGCGGGATCGCGCCTCTTCCATCGCCGGGTCGGGTCGTCGGCCACGATGAACGCGGCGGCCGCGCACTCGTAGTTGAGGCCGTTGCTCTCCATGAACACCCGCCCGACCTCGGCAAGCCGCGACACCCCGACGCCGCGCGACTGGTTGAGCTTGAGGGTGTCCAGGAGCCCCAGGATGAGTGTCGGCCTCAGGTGCGATTGGTCCGCCACAAAGGGATTCTCAAGCGCGAGCTCCTGCAGCGCGGTCTGGGAAACCCAGAGGGAGATCTCCGCGGGCGACCGAAGCACGGTGTTGACGCACTCGTGGAAATCGTGGCCGACAAGGTAGTCGGTCGCCCGGCGGTTGAAGAGCACCGCGGGGTCGTCCTCGGCAACGATACCCGGGGCGTTGACCCTGGCGGGCGGTATGCGGTCCGTGCCGTGAAGCCGCAGGATCTCCTCCACAAGGTCGATCGGGCGGTCGAGATCGTAGCGCCAGCTCGGGATGGACACCCTCCAGGTGATGCCTCCCCCTGGCGCCGTTCCGCCCCTCGCGACGTCGAGCTCGAGGGCCTCCAGGGAGGCCCGCATGGCCTCGTCCGGTATGTCAAACCCGAGACGCTCCCGCACGAAGTCCGGCG
>CAZGOX010000043.1:0-13518 GCA_964527955.1 uncultured Opitutaceae bacterium
GGTGTCGATTGACGCAAGGTGGACCGCCCCATCCTAAGTCTGCAGGGCAAGATTTTGCTCCTTATGCTGCTGCCCATCGTGGGCGGCTTGATCCCGGGTGGGGTCATGGTCTGGCGCGCACAGAAGGAAGTGACGGAGTTGCGCCAACTTAGGCAGGTCGCCGCCCTGGTATGGAAGCTCGGGGATCTCGAGGCGCGCCTCGATACCGAGAACACCAACTGGTACTTCTTCAAGCCAACGTGGCACGATACCGACGCGAACAAGAAGGTGGAGCGGACAAAGCAGGACGCATGGCGCGTGGACACCGACAAGGCGATCGCCGCGTACCAGCAACAGCGCGCACTGGTGGATGCGGAAACGCTTTCGGGACCGCTTCAGTCTGCGCTGACGGCGGTCGACCACAGGATTGACGGGCTCGGCCACCTGCGGGAGCTCGTGGACTCCCAGACGGACGACACGTCGGGCAACGACATCATGGACGGCTACCGCGGTTTCCGGGGCGACATCGACGTCGTTCTCCCGCTGCTGGTCGATGCGACGACCAACGACGTGATTGTCCGCAAGCTGGCCGTCCTTCCGAAGCTGATGCAGATCCGAAAGGCCGTGACCAATGCAGGGGGGCTGGTCTTCTTCTACCACCAGCTCCGCATTTCCAAGGTGCGGGCACTGGGCCCCGCGGAGGCCATTTCCATGAGGACCGGGGCGGACCAGGCCGAGATCTACTGGACGGACGTCATCGCCTTCAGCCAGGGGAAGATCAGGGACCACTTGGTCGCAGTCCACGATTCGCAGGAGTGGAGGCGCATCGTCGAACTTCTGAGGGAGCACTCCGACGCGGCCCTCAATGGGACGGCGCCGCCAATTCCGGGCGAGGAAGGATGGGGGCCCAGCTGGATCTTCATCCAAAGCGGACTGGCCTCGGAAATCAACCTCCTGCGGGAGGACTTCACCTCGACCTGCGACCAGCTTGAGCAGTCTGCGCTTTCCCGGCGCCTGTGGTCGGCCGTGGGACTGTCCGTGGGAGTGGCCCTCGTGTTCTGGCTTACCATCAGGCTTGGCCGCACCATCAGCCGTCCCGTGAGCAGGATCGTTTCCCGCCTGCGGGAGGAGGCCGACACCTCGACTGCGGAGGCGGCCTCCGTCCACGGGTCCTCGGAGGCGGTCTCGGCCGGGGCGTCGAGCCAGGCCTCGGCGATCGAGCAGACAACGGTGAGCCTCGAGGAGGTGTCGACCGCCGCCCGGAGCAACGCCGACAACGCGCGGCAGGCCCAGCAGGCCGCGAGCGAGGCAAGGACCGCGGCGGAGAGCGGCGCAGAGCAGATGACGCACCTGACGGAGGCAATCAACGCGCTCCTTGCCTCAAGCCGGGACGTGACCCGGATCATCAAGACCATCGACGAGATCGCCTTCCAGACGAACATCCTCGCGCTGAATGCCGCGATCGAGGCCGCCCGGGCCGGCGAGGCGGGAAGCGGATTCGCGGTGGTCGCCGAGGAAGTGCGTTCGCTCGCCCAGCGGAGCGCGAACGCGGCGCGCGAGACTACGGAGAGGATCTTTGCCACGACGGCGAGGACGGACGCCGGCTCGGAAATCTCCATCCAGGTGGCGGAGACCCTGAACGTGATCCTGGCCAAGGCGCGCGACGTGGAGGGGCTCGTCAACAAGATCGCCAAGGCCTCGCACGAGCAGGACTCGGGGATCGAGCAAATTTCAGGGGCGATCCGCGAGATCGGCCAGGTGACCGAGAGCAACACGGTCTACGCAAGGCAGACGGCCGAGTCGGCGCAGGAACTTGAGGAGCGGGCCGTTGCGCTCCGGGCCGTGGTAGGGGAGCTGCAGGCGGTCGTCCTCGGCGGGACGGTGCAGGAACCGGCATCGCGGCCGTCCAGGCCGGGCCAGGATTCCCACCGGGACGGGGACAGCCGCAATGGCACCCACAGGGAAGACGCCGCGTCCGTCGAAGAGCAGGCCGAGGCAGAGGCCCTCGCATAGCGCGAATTTCGCGGTTGCGCGCTTGGGTGGGGCCAGCCAACAATGGTCCGGTCGGCTCTGTATCCGGCGACCTAACCCCCATGCGACACACGATTTCCGTACTCGTTGAGAACAAATTCGGCGTTCTGGCGCGGGTGACCGGCATGATTTCCGGCCGCGGCTTCAACATGGACTCGCTGAATGTCGCGCCGACCCACGACCCGGTGATCTCGAGGATCACGATCGTCCTGAACGGCGACACAAACGCCCTGGACCTCTGCGTGAAGCAGCTGCGCAAGCTCGTCAGCGTCGTCGAGGTGGGGGAGTTCAAGGAGGACCAGGGGGTCGCCCGCGAGCTCGTGCTGGTCAAGGTGAAGGCCGATTCCAAGACCCGCTCGGAAATCCTCCAGATCGCGGAGGTCTTCCGCGCCAAGACCGTGAACCTCACGTCCGAAGCCCTCGTCATCGAGGTGACGGGGGACGACGAGAAGGTCAGCGCTTTCCTGCGCTTGGTCGAACCCTTCGGCGTCCTGGAACTCGCCAGGACCGGCCGACTTGCGCTCCGGCGCTGAACCCCCGAACCAACTTTCCATGCCTGCAAAAGTCTACACCGACAAGAGCGCCGACCTCGGCGTGTTCAAGAACAAGACCCTGGCCGTCCTCGGCTACGGTTCCCAGGGCCACGCCCACGCCCTCAACCTGAGGGACAGCGGCTGCAAGGTCATCATCGGCCTCTATCCGGGTTCGAAGTCGAAACAGGTCGCCGAACAGCACGGCTTCAAGGTGGTCGACACGGCAGAGGCCGTGCGCCTCGCCGATGTCATCATGGTGGGCCTGCCCGACATGAAGCAGGCGGCCGTCTACGAGAAGGACATCCTGCCCAACCTCGCCAAGGGCAAGGCGCTGCTCTTCAGCCACGGTCTCTCGATCCACTTCGGGCTCATCAAGCCCCACAAGGACATCGACGTGATCATGGTCGCCCCCAAGGGCCCCGGGCACATGGTCCGCCGGCTCTACATGGAGGGAAAGGGCATGCCCGCCCTGGTCGCCGTGGCCCGCGACCGCTCCGGCAAGGCAAAGAAGCTGGCCCTGGCCTGGGCCAAGGGCATCGGCTCCACCCGCGCCGGCGTGCTTGAGACCACGTTCAAGGAAGAGGCCGAGACGGACCTCTTCGGGGAGCAGGCGGTCCTCTGCGGCGGCGCGAGCGCCCTCGTGCAGGCCGGGTTCGAGACCCTGGTCGAGGCCGGCTACCAGCCGGAGATGGCCTACTTCGAGTGTCTCCACGAGTTGAAGCTGATCTGCGACCTGATGTACGAAAGCGGCATCGCCGGGATGCGCTTCTCCGTCTCGGAGACGGCAAAGTACGGGGACATCACCCGCGGGCCCCGCGTCATCAATGCCGCGGTCAAGCGGGAGATGAAGAAGATCCTCACGGAAATCCAGACAGGCAAGTTCACGCGCCAGTGGGTCGCCGAGTACAAGGGCGGCCTCAAGAAGTACAAGAAGCTCCTCAAGGCCGGGGAGGGCCACGAGATCGAGAAGACCGGAAAGCGCCTGCGCGGGATGATGCCCTGGATGACCAAGAAGAACATCAAGGGCGTCCAGGCGGCCTATTGAAAAAGGTAATCCTCGCCACACGGAAGAGCCCGCTCGCGCTCGTTCAGGCCGGGCTCGCGGCTTCGCACCTGGGAGCAACTCTCGGGGTGGGGACGGAGCTCCTGAAGGTGGTCACCTCCGGCGACCGGCAGGCCGAATGGTCCCTGGAGAAGCAGGGAGGGAAGGGGCTCTTCACAGCCGAACTTGAGGCCGCCCTTCGACGGAACGAGGCCGATGTCGCGATCCACAGCGCCAAGGATCTGCCTGGGGAAATGGCGCCGGACCTGGCGCTGGCGGGGTTCCTGCCGAGGGCCGACCCCTGCGATGTCCTCGTCCTTCGCACGGGGGTGGACTCGCCGCGCCGGGTCGCCACGGGAAGCCCGCGCCGCCGCCTTCAGCTTTCCCTGCTTTTTCCGAAGGCGGAGTTCACGGAGATCCGCGGCAATGTGGACACGCGCCTGCGCAAGATCGCGGAGGGACTGGCCGACGCGACCGTGCTCGCCGCCGCCGGACTCGCCCGCCTCGGCATCGCGGGGTGGCCCGGCCTCGAATTCCGGCAGCTCGGCTTCGCGACCATGGTGCCCGCGGTCGGGCAGGGCGCCATCGCGGTCCAATGCAGGTCCGCCGATGCGGCCCGGTTTGCGGGAGTCCTGGACCAGGCCACCGCCCGCGCGGTCGCCCTGGAACGCGCGCTGCAGCGCGCCCTCGGGGCGGGCTGCCACACGGCGTTCGCGGCGCATGTGTCGGGCCGCACCCTTCACCTCTTCCACGAATCCACCGGCCGGCGCGAGGTGGCGCTGTCGGACGGGGACCTCGACGCCCCGGAGAGCACGGCCGCCCGCGTCCTTCTCGATCTCAATTTGAAACGATGAACGCAGTGTCCCCACCGCTTTCCGGCCGCCGGGTCGTCGTCACCCGCACCCGCGAACAGGCTTCCGCGCTCACGGCGAGGCTCCAAGCGCTCGGCGCCGAGGTGCTCGAGCTGCCCGTCCTGCGGATATCCAAGGAGATCTCAAAGGAGTCGCTGGCCGATGTGATGCTCGAATTTGGCACGTACGACTGGCTTGTCTTCACCAGCGGCAACGGGGCCCATTTCTTCTTCGAGGAGTTTTTCCGGATCTTCGACGACATCCGGTCGCTCGGGGGCATCCGGATCGCCTGCGTGGGGGAGGGGACGGCGAAGCTCGTCGCCAGTCTCCACCTGAAGGTCGAGTGCCAGCCGGCCACGGCGACCGCCGAGGCGCTGGCGTCCGAGCTCATTGCCACGGGAAGCCTGGACCACGCCAAGGTGCTGGTGATCACGGGAAACCTGAACCGTGACACTCTTGTCAAGAAGCTCGAGGAGGCCCGGGCGATCGTCGACTGCCTGCAAGTCTACAAGACGGAAAAGACGGACCTGTCCGGGAGCGCGGCGGCGGCCGATTTCCGGGCGAAGGGCGCCGATGCTGTCCTGTTTGCAAGCTCCTCCTCCGCGCAGTCGTTCCTGGACCAGGGGGCCCTCCTTGAGCTCGGGCCCGGCGCGGTGAGGCCGCTGGCCGGGAGCATCGGACCCCAGACCAGCGCGACCATGAAGAAGTGCCGCATCAAGGTGGACTTCGAGGCCGCCACGCCGGGAATCGACGAACTGGTCGACGCGCTGGTAAAAAGGCTCGCATGAGGCCATCGTCGGGACGTCGCCGCACATGAAGGTTCCCTTCCTAGACCTCGGACCCCAGCACCGGCTGCTGCGCGGGCCGGTACTTGCGGCCATCGCGGCCGCCTATGATGCGAACCGGTTCTGCCTGGGCCGCGACGTGGAGGAGTTCGAGCGCAATTTCGGGTCGACGCTGGGATATCCGGCGGTGACGGCCATGAACAGCGGCACGGCGCCCCTCCACGTGGCCTGCATGGCAGCGGGATTTGGGCCGGGGGACGAGGTGATCGCGCCCCCCTTCACCTTTATCGCGACGGTCTGGGGGATCGTCTACACGGGCGCGAGGACCGTGTTCGCGGACATCGAGCCCGGGACGTTCAACCTGGACCCTGCGAAGGTCGAGGCCGCGGTCACCCCGCGGACGAAGGGCATCGTCGTCGCCCACCTCTTCGGGCAGCCGGCGCGCATGGATGCGATCATGGACATCGCACGCCGCCACGGGCTTTTTGTCATCGAGGACTGCGCCCAGGCGGTCGGCGCCCGGCATGGGGAGATTCCCGTCGGCCTCATCGGCGACTGCGGCACGTTCAGCTTTTATCCCACGAAGAACCTCGGCGGTTGCGGGGAGGGCGGGGCGTTTGTGTCCCGGCGCGAGGACATCCAGACCCGCGGCCGGCACATCCGGGTCCACGGGTCGGACCGGCGCTACCACCACGACATCGTCGGGGGGAACTTCCGGATGGACGGGTTCCAGGGCGCAGTGCTCAACGTGAAGCTTCCGCACCTCGCGGCCTGGAACGAGCGCCGAAGGGCGATCGCGGCCCGCTACCTCGCCGGGATCCGGCTTTCGGACGCCCGGCTGCCGGAACAGGCCGCCGACCGGCGGAGCGTGTACCACCAGTTCACGATCCTGCATCCGCGGAGGGACGCGCTGCGCGCGCACCTGTCGCTGCGCGAGGTGGGCACCGACCTCATCTATCCCGTGCCGCTGCACCTGCAGCCCTGCTTTGCCAACCTCGGGAACAAGCGGGGGAATTTTCCCGCGGCCGAGGCCGCCTGCGACACGTGCCTGAGCCTGCCGATTTTCCCCGAGCTGACCGACGGCCAGGTCGACCATGTGATATCCACAATCAATGCATTCTAGGGTTAACAGCTCGAAGGGACTCATGGGTGGGCCCGGACGGGCGGGCCGCCCGTCCCTACCTCAAACCGGATCATGATTGGGGGAATTCGATTGAAGATCTGCGGCCTGACCTCGCTTGCGGACGCAGAGCTCGCGCTCGGGGCCGGGGCCGACTTTGCGGGGTTCAACCTGTACCCAGGGTCCCCGCGGTATATCCCGCTTGGGAAGTTTGCGGCGATCCAGGGGGGCCTCCCGAAGGGCGCGAAGGTGGCCATCAGCGTTGCGCCATCGCCTTCCGAACTGCGCGCTTTCGGGGACGCCGGCGCGGATCTCTTCCAGGTTCACTTTCCCGAGGATACGGCCCTGGAGACGGTTCGCGCATGGTCGGAGGCAGTCGGCCCGGAACGCCTGTGGCTCGCGCCCCGGCTGGCGCCGGGGAGGGACGTGCCCGCGGCCCTGCTGCCCCTTGCCCGCGTGTTCCTCCTGGACGCCTTCAGCCCTGACAAGTTCGGCGGAACCGGCCTGACCGGAGACTGGGGAAAGTTTGCCGGCCACCAGGCGGCCCATCCCGAAAAGACCTGGGTTCTCTCTGGCGGACTTGGCCCGGACAATATCGGGCGGGCGCTGGCCGCAAGCGGCGCCAGGTGGATCGACGCCAACAGCGGCGTCGAGTCCGCGCCCGGCGTCAAGGACCGCGCCAAGCTGACGGCGCTCGCGGAGCGCATCCGCGACTCGCAAAAAAAATAAGGCCCCGGAGGCTTGCGCCTCCGAGGCCAAATTTGGGGGTGGGTGCTCGCCACGCACTCTTTCCCGTCGCACAACGTTGGGCGCTCTCGCTTTCGCGGGCCTTGTGCTCCCCGACGCCACTCTTCGCGGCATGCGAAGTTCTCGATCTCATGGCGGGATCGCTCCGACCGTTGCCGGCTGGAGTCTATTGAGTGAGGTCTTTTCGCCCGGTTCGGTCGCCCCCTGCCGGGAGCGGCGCGCCGGACGTGGTGCAGACACGCCTGTAAGTCCTGATCTTCGCGTCGGCACCGTTGACACGGGGACGGCACCGGCTTTTGGCCGGCCGTTGGCCCCGCGTTACGGGTCTGACCTCTTAACTCTCAGGCTGCATTCGCTTCACAGTTGGGCGACCCGGTTTGTCGAGCCGCTCAATTGAGGAGGTTTGACGGGCTTTGCCTGGCCCGCTCGCTCCCCGCCGCCGCGGTTCCCTTGCGCGCCCTGACCGTTTTACGGGCCCGGGCCTTTTGGCGGGGTCGTCCCGCCGGGAATCGCGACTGCGTTCTGGTCTGCGCAGTAGCAGCCATAACCCTCTGGGTAACTGCGTCAGCCGGCGGGTCGAAACTTCCCGCCTGCATGACTCGGCTCGGGCACGGTTTCTAATCGCGCCTTGCCGCTCAGCTCCTGATTTCATGATACTGACCGGTCATGACACCGGCCAGAGGAGCTGGTGATATCTGCCTGCCGTGCCCGCTTGCGCGGATTCGGTGGGGATGGCGGCACCAGCTGCCGCCGTCCTTTCCCCGGTCGCCCGGGATTATCCCAGTCGCGCTTTCGACGAGTATTTCAGCCCGTCGCGCTCTCGACTGTTCTATCAAGGAACGAGATGGAAGTTGAAGTTCCCGTGCGGGAAAGAAAAGTGTTTCTTATTCACAACTTTTACCCCGGCCAAATCGGTGAATAACTTGGGAACAATCTGACTCACAGGATTCTCGCAGGATCCTCCCAATCCCATGTCCCCAAGAGAACTGCCGATCTATGAGCTCGAGACGCGGATCGTCGGGGCGCTGGGCGCCTGCGGCAGGCTGATCGTCCAGGCGCCGACGGGGTCCGGGAAGTCCACGCAGATCCCGCAGATGCTCCTGCGTCACGGGCTCCTCGGCGGGAGCGGCGAGGTCGTCGTCCTGCAGCCGAGGAGGCTCGCCACGAGGATGCTCGCGAAGCGCGTCGCCGAGGAGATGGGCACGCGCCTGGGCGACACGGTGGGATACCAGATCCGGCTCGAGTCGCGGGTGAGCGAGAGGACGAGGATACGATTCGTGACCGAGGGGATCCTCCTTCGCCAGATGTCCTTCGAGCCCTCGCTCCGCGGCGTGAGCGCCCTCGTGTTCGACGAGTTCCACGAGCGCCACCTGTACGGCGACATCTCGCTCGCGCGGGCGCGGCAGATTCAGCGGACGACGAGGCCCGACCTGAGGATCCTCGTGATGTCGGCCACGCTCGACGCCGGCGCGCTGCGGGAGTACCTGGCCCCCTGCGAGACGCTGGTTTCCGAGGGCAGGGGATTCCCGGTGCGGATTGAGTACCTGCAGAAGGCCGTCGACTTTGACGCAGAGCCGGTGTGGGACGCCGCGGTCCGCGAGTGCGAGCGGGTGGCGGGAGGGACCGCCGGGGACATGCTGGTCTTCATGCCCGGGGCCTACGAGATCGGCCGCACGATCGAGGCGGTCCACGGGGCGAAGGGGCTCCGGGGGTTCGCGGCGTTCCCGCTGCACGGCGAGCTGCCGCCGGACGCGCAGGACCGCGCCGTCGCGCGGTGCGAGGCGCGCAAGATCATCGTCTCCACGAATGTCGCCGAGACCTCGCTCACGATCGACGGCGTGACGGCGGTGATCGACAGCGGCCTCGCGCGCATCGCGCGCTTCGACCCGCACCGCGGCATCAACACGCTGCTCGTCGAGAAGATTTCCGCCGCCAGCGCGGACCAGCGCGCAGGGAGGGCGGGGCGCACCGCCCCCGGGGTGTGCGTGCGCCTGTGGACCGAGCGCGAGCATGCGAGGAGGCCCGCCCAGGAGACGCCCGAGGTGCGGCGGCTCGACCTGGCCGAGGTGGTGCTGACGCTGAAGGCTGCGGGCATTGAGGACGTCGCGGGTTTCGCCTGGCTCGAGCAGCCCGACCCGAAGGCGCTGGCCCGGGCGGAGGCGCTCTTGGCGGATCTTGGGGCGGTTGAGGAAAGCGGCTCGTCGCAACGACTTCGCCCTACCCCGGAGGGGCTGCGGCAAACCCGGATCACGGAATTGGGCCGTCGCATGCTGCGCTTCCCGGTTCACCCGCGCTATGCGAGGATGTTCCTCGCGGCCCAGGAACGCGGCTGCGTGCGCCCGGTGGCGCTCATGGCCGCGCTCACCCAGGGGCGAAACTTCCTTCTTCGCGGGACGACGAAGGAGGTCGAGCGGGCCCGCGACGACCTTTTCGGCGAGGAGCACGAGAGCGACTTCTTCCTCCAGATGCGCGCCTGGCGCCAGGCCGTGAACGTGGGGTTCTCGCTCGACGCATGCCGCCGCCTCGGGGTCCACGCCCAGGCGGCCCGCCAGGTCGGCCCGCTATTCGACCAGTTCCTGGAGATCGCCCATGCCGAGGGCTTGGACACGTCGGAACGCCGCGTCGACGGGGCGGAAGTGCGCAAGTGCGTGCTCGCGGGGTTTTCGGACCAGCTCGCCAGGCGGCTCGACGCCGGCACGCTCCGCTGCGAACTCGTGCATGGGCGCAAGGGCGTCCTGGCGAGGGAGAGCGCAATCCAGAAGGCCACGCTCCTCGTGGCCGCGGAGATCACCGAGATCGGCGGCCGCGGCGGCGAGGTGAGCGTGCTCCTGAGCCTCGCCACCGCGATCGAGGAGCCGTGGCTCGCGGAGCTTTTCCCGGGCGATTATGCCGAGAGCCGGGGCGTCTCCTACGACCCGGAGTCCAAGCGGGTGGTTGCGAGGAAGGAGCGCAGGTTCCGGGACCTCGTGATCGAGGCGAGGGCGGGCGGGGACGATGTGCCGCTCAACGAGGCGGCGGCCCTGTTGGCCCGCGAGGTCCTTGCCGGCCGCATCAAGGTGGACGAATGGGAATCGGTGGCGGAGCCCTGGATCATCCGGGTGAACCGCCTTGCGGAATGGTTCCCGGAACTTGAGGTGAACCCGATCGGCGAGGGCGACCGGGCGACCTTGGTCGAGCAGCTCTGCTACGGGGAGACCTCCGCGCGCGGAGTGCGTGAGAAGGAGGTCATGCCGATCCTGCGGGACTGGCTGACCCCGGAGCAGCTTGCCGTGCTGGACGACTTCCTTCCGGAGCGGCTGGTCATGGCCAATGGGCGGCGCTCAAGGATCGCCTATGCCAGGGAGGGGCCGCCCGTCCTGAGCGCCCGGATCCAGGAATTGTACGGCGTGGACGGGAAGTTCACGATCGGCCATGGCCGCGTGCCGGTCAGGATCGAGGTGCTGGCGCCCAACCAGCGCCCGATCCAGGTGACGGACGACCTCGCGAACTTCTGGCGCGAGGTCTATCCGAAGATGAAACCCGAGTTGTCGCGGCGGTATCCGCGCCACGAGTGGCGCTGAGCGCCCGCTAGGGAACGTTGATGGAGGCGGTCAGGCGCGGATCGCGGGACGAGGCGCTGACGCTGACCGAGTACACGCCCGGATCGACGGTCCAGGCCTTCTTTGCCTCGCTGAAATACGCGAAGGCGCTGCGTTCCAGGGTCACGGTGGCGGTCTTTGTCTCGCCGGGCTGGAGGTCCAGGCGGGCGAAGCCCTTGAGTTCCCGCGCGGGGCGCAATTCCTCCGAGGGCGGCGGGGACACGTACACCTGGGCCACCTCGGCGCCAGCCCGGGATCCGGAGTTCGTGACGCTGAAGGTGACGTCCCAGCGGCCGTCCTCGGAAGGCGCTATCTTCAGGCCGGAGTAGCTGTAGCTCGTGTAGCTCAGGCCGAAGCCAAAGGGGAACAGGGGCTCTATGCCCTTGTTGTCGAACCAGCGGTAGCCGACAAGGATTCCCTCGGCATAGGTGACCTTGCCGCCGACCCCGGGGTAGTTCCCGTAGGCAGCCGAGTCCTCCCAACGCTTCTCATAGGAGATGGGCAGCTTGCCGCCCGGGTTCACGTTGCCGAAGAGCACCTCGGCCACCGCCTTCCCGCCTTCCTGGCCGGGGTACCATGCCTGCAGCAGCGCGGGGACCTTGCCGATCCAGTCCGCGGTAGCAACGCTGCCGCCGGAATTGATGACGACGATCGTCCTCGGATTCAGGTCGGCCACCGTCCGGATGAGTTCGGGCTGCTGGCCGGGAAGGCTGTAGGTGCGGTCCGAACCCTCGCTCTCCAGCTGCATGTTGAAGCCCGCGCTCACGATGACGGCATCGGCCCTGCGGATGATGTCCTCTTCGGCAGGCGTGAGAAGGGGGGGCGCGGAGCCCCAGGCGAACTGGACGGAGGAGCCGTCGCCCTCCCTTTCCCTGTGGATGTAGGTCACGCTCAGCTGGTACGGCCTGCCCGCCTCGAGGGCCATGACCTTGGAGAGGATGAGGTGCTCCGGGTTTCCCCATTCCCCAAGGATCTCCTGGCCGTCCAGGGTCACGCGCGCACCGCCGTTGCAACCGAGGAGGAAGATGTAGTCGCCCTTCGCGGGGGCCTGGATTTCGCCAGACCAGGTGGCGGCGAAGGCCTTCCCAGGCACTCCCGGCGCCGGGGAGGCCCCGGCCCAGTCGTGGTCGATGGCGGAATCCTCACCCGTTCCGATCAGGGTGCGGTCGCGCCAGTCGCCCGTGAAATACTGCACCTTGAGAGGCGCGGCGTACTTGGTCGTGGGGAGCAGACTTGAGAGGAGGGCCTTTCCGGGCCCGGGAATCTGGTCGATCCGGACGTCGAAGCCGGCCACCTGCCGCAGGCCGTCGATCAGGCTCACGTAGTGGGCCGGATGGACATGCGCGCTGCCGCCACCCGCCACAAATGTGTCGGCGTTGGGTCCGACCACGGCGATGGATTTCACGTGCCCACGGTCCAGCGGGAGCAGAGCACCGTCGTTCTTGAGGAGCACCTGCGCCTCCCGGGCGATCTGAAGCGCCACCGCCGCGCTGTGGGGATCGTCCTTCGGGATCGAGGAGATGAGCTGGGGCCGGTCGAGGAAGCCGTTGGCGACTTCCAGGCGGAGGATACGGCGGACCTTGTCGTCGATCGTCGCGACCTTCACGGCCCCCGTGTCGAGCAGCGGCTTGATGGCCGCGGCGTTCAGGAACTGCGGGGAGGGCATCTCGAGGTCCATGCCGCTGTTGACGACGCCCAGGGTCTCGTGGACCGCGCCCCAGTCCGACATCAGGACGCCGGGAAAGCCGAAGTCGCCCTTGAGGACGGTGTTGTTCAGCCAGTCGTTTGCCGTGCAGTAATAGCCGTTCAGGCGGTTGTAGGCGTTCATGACCGCCCACGCGTGGCCCTCCTGGACGGCCGCCTGGAACGCCGGCAGGTAGATCTCGCGCATCGCCCGCTCGCTGATGATCTCATTGATCGTGTTCCGCTCGGTCTCCTGGCTGTTCGCGGCGTAGTGCTTGATCGTCGCCACGACGCCCTGGCTCTGGATCCCCTTGACGATTGCGACCGCGAAGCGGCCGGCGAGGAACGGATCCTCCGTCAGGTACTCGAAGTTCCGGCCGTTCATGGGGAGGCGGTTGATGTTGAGCGCCGGCCCGAGCATGATGTGGACACCGCGCGCGCGGGCGTCGCTGCCCACGGAGGCCCCGAAGGTTCCGGCGAGCGCGGTGTCCCAGGATGCGGCGAGCCCGATCGTGCCTGGATAGGCGGGAGCCGCTCCGTAGTTTCGGACCCCGAGGGGGCCGTCCGACATCTTCACCTCGGGCAGGCCCAGCCGCGGGATCGGCCTGATGTAGAAATCGCGGTCCCCGCCGAGCAGGGAGATCTTCTCGTCGAGGGTCAGACGCGGCAGGAGATCCTCCACGCGCGCCTCGACCGCGGCGGCCGGATCCTTGTAGACCGGGGAGTCGGCGCGCGCGATCAGCGGGCAGCCGAGGACGATGAGCAGGACGCAGGGGAGGGGGATGCGCATGGGGTCCGCACAACCTTGGAATACCGCGCCGAAAGTCAACTGGGAGAACAACTTTGGGTGGGGCGAAGCCGAACGAAGGTAGGGACGGGCGGCCCGCCCGTCCGGATCCGCTTTTGGACCCGTCTGCAACCCTTGGGCCCGTCTTGAATGGGCTCCATTCGTCCGGGATCTACGAATGGGCCCGAATGCATGCCCGGACGCCCGGGCCGGGCGTCCCTACCCCGAACGCGGGCGGGCCGGGCGTCCCTACCTTTTTGGCTTCTTCCCGCGCTCGATGTTCAGGTAGGTCTTGTTCTGCATCTGGCTCTCGTAGAGCTCGAGCAGGCGGACGCCCTCGCGCGGCTTCACCATGTCCTTGCGGGTGGCCGCGTCGATCAGG
>CAZGOX010000044.1:0-13502 GCA_964527955.1 uncultured Opitutaceae bacterium
CCCATGGGAGTCGCCCCGGTGATGATCGGCCTTTTCTTCGTGGCTTCGGTGCAGCTTTTCTTCATTGGGGTCATCGGGGAGTACATTGCCGCCATCCACACCCGCGTATCCAGGCGGCCGCTGGTGATGGAGCGGGAGCGCATCAATTTTTGACCCGATGGGTGATGCCATCGCCTCCGGTTATCTGACCGTCCGGGCCTGCCCCACCTGTGGTGGAACCAGGCCCCGACCCAAGGTGAGGGCGCTGCACCCGGCCGAATCGCTGAACTGGCGAGACCTGTGCTCCGACTGGACCGGCTATTTCAAGGAGAAGACCTTCTTCACCTACCAGCGGTGCGGAGAATGCGGACAGCTCTACAACGCCGCCTACCTGACGGACCGGGCGCTGGATGAGCTCTACGCCCAGATGCCGAACAATACGGCCGGCTTGGACGAGGGCACCCTGACCAGGGCCCAGGAGGGCTACTACCGGTTTGCCGCGTCCGCGGGTCCCCTGCGGGGAGACTTCCTCGAGCTCGGCCCCGACATCGGCCTCCTGACGCAATTTGCGGCCCGGGACCTGCCGGCAGGCGCCAAGCTGTGGCTCTATGAGCCGAACATGGCGGTGCACGGGAAACTAGCGACGCGGGCGCCGGGCCTCGACTGCCGGATCCGGACGGAGTTGACCGATTTCTCGGCCGTGCCTGACGGGACGGTCGGCCTTTGCGTGCTGGTCCATGTCATGGACCACCTGGCCCATCCCCGGGAGGTAGTGAGCCAGCTCGCCCGCAAGCTCCGGCCGGACGGGCGCTTGCTCGTGGTCACGCACGACGAGCGCTCCCTGCTGCCCCGGATCCTTGGCCGGCGCTGGCTGGCATACTGCATGCAGCATCCCCAGCTCTACAATCGTTCCTCGACCCGCCGATTCTTGCGGGAATGCGGCCTGGAGGTGGTCGAGACGAGAAAGTCGGTGAATTACATGCCCGTGCTGTATCTGCTGAAGCACCTGCTTTACGCGCTCGGGCTCCGTTCGGCCGCCTCCTGGAGGGCACGATCTTTCGTCGTGCCCCTGCGTTTGGGCAATATCATGACGCTCGCGAGGCCCAGCCAGGCCGCCAGCGCGGCCCAATAGGAAAGTCGGAGCAGAAGCGGCCCGACGTACCTGAGCTCCACGGCATGCGTGCCGGGAGCGAGGGGAATCGAGGCAAGGCCATCGGAAGAAGGCGCGACTTCGGCGGGCCGGTCATCGACGGTGGCGACATAGCCGGGCATGAACATCCGGACGGTCTCCAGCGTGGCCCGCGCGCCGGTCCTGACCGTGGCGCGGAAGGGCATGAGCGCAGTGACTTGGATCGGCGACACTCGGGGATCGAGCCGGCGCAGCGAAAAACTTCCGAAGTCGGCGAAGTCGGAGGCATGGGTTCCCGCCGCCGTGGGAATAAAGCGCAGGGTAATCTCGTCGCCGGCCGAACCGGTGGTCCAGAGCGGGAGGATATGGCTGTTCGTCGGGCCCGACCCAAAGCCCAGGGGTTCGCCCGAGGCGGGCAGGGCGTATTCGCGAAACAATCGCTGCCCGACCAGCTGGAGAATTCCCTTATAGTCGCGGGGCCCAAAGCCCAGCGTCAGCTCATAGATGCCGCCGGGATCGAGGCGAATCGCGGGGCTGAGATTGAGAATGCCGGGATTGGCGTCGACGGTTCCGAGCAGCGGAGTTGGCGGGGCCGGGGTCGAAGCCGGCGCGCGGATCGAATTCGGCTCCGTCAGCGCAGGGTCTGGCAACAATCTCGTCTCGAATTGCGGGTCCATGACGCCATTGGAAAAATGGGAAGGCAGGGCCGAGAAGAGCCCGTAGGCATGATCGGTTAAAAAGAGGTTTTCGGGCCTCTCGGCCATGGCGCTGGCCGCCGCGGTGGCGGTGCGGGCATGCCCTGCTCCCACGAACTTCCGCGCTTCCCCCAAACTCCAGCCGCACGCGAGCATGAGTCCGATGGCAAGGGCGGCGTCAAGGCGCGGGCGACGGCTTAGGGCGGCCAGGGCAAGCTGGCCGGCGACCGCGAGCAGGGCCGCGAGGATCAGGTAGAACCGCTGCATGGGCCAGTAGATCGTGATCCGCCTAATGATGTCCGGAAGGTGGATCCACAATCGATCGGTGATCCCCGGCACCGGCAGGAGCAGGACGAGGAGGAGGCCACACCCGGCCAGCAGGAGCCGGAGGGCCAGGCGCGTCGGGCCCCGGGGGATGGCCCACGAGGCGAGAATGGCGCCGAGGAGCAATGCCCAGAAGGCATAGCCCAGCTGGAGATCGCCCAAGGCGCCGCCCCCCGGGCTGACGGGAAGGAGAATGGCGGGAAACACCGCGTGGATATTTTCCAGGATGCTCTGCTGCAGGTGAGGCAGGGTTCCCGTGACCGCGGATCTCATGCCTGGCGTTTGGATGAAATGCACGGAGACGAAGGGGTATTGCGCCAGCAGTCCGAAGGCGACGGCGCCAAAGAACGCCCGGCGCCAAGAAATGGCATGGGAGTGAAGCAAAATCAGCCGACCCACCTGCACAAGGGCGGCGATCCCGGTCATCCAGAGCGCAATGGGCGCATGGGACCACCAGAGGGCGGCCAACGGGGCCGCCAACCAGAGCTGGCTCTTGACATCATCTCGCTGAAACGTCCGCACGATGCCATAGGCGCACAAGGGAGCGAAGGGAACCGTCATCCAGCTCATGTAGAGGTCCTGGGTGTAGACGAGAGCGAGCACACCCGGGCAGCTAAGGTAGAGAATGGCCAGGGCCGCGGCGGACCAGCGGCATTGCGGGGCGATTGCCGCCAGCGCAAAATAGCAGGCAAAGATGCCCCCGACACCGGAAGCGATGAGGCAGAGGTGCTGCAGGGTGAAGAAACCCAGGCGGTGGCCGGTGAGGAGATCGATGACCCCCGCCAGGTGCTGATAGGCGGGCGCCACCCGCAGGGGATAGACACCGCCGATGAAGTTGAAGCGGGTTTGGCCCGCAAAGACGGGAAAGAGACCTGCACGCAGCTGGAGCACGTAGTCCGCCAGCATATTCGCATACCACAACGCGTCACCGGCGCCGATCAGCCGCCCGGTGGCCAAGGGGTGGAGGAGCCACGCTGCGACCACGGTGAGAAGCAGGAGGCGCCAGGCTTCAGCGCGGCGATCACGCGGGGAGGGGACGGGCATTTACCACGGGAGCATAAAAGCGCTCGCGCCGGTTTGTCAGCCCGCTAATCTGGCCGGTCCATGCGAATCTGTATCATCGGTGGCGGAATTGTCGGCCTGGCCACGTCCCTGCAACTGCGGCGCAGGCTGCCGGGAGCCGAACTGACCCTGCTCGAGAAGGAGGAGGGCTTTGGCCGACACCAGAGCACCCACAACAGCGGGGTGCTGCATGCCGGCCTCTACTACAAGCCCGGCACGGTCCGCGCGCGGCTGGCAGTGCAGGGAATCCGGATGATGACGGAATTTTGCCGGACGCACGCCATTGCCCACGAGATCTGCGGGAAGCTGGTGGTGGCGGTTGACGAGGCCGAGGTGGCCCGACTGAAGGGCCTGCACGAACGGGGCCGCCAGAACGGGCTGCAGGGCCTGGAATTGCTCGATGGGCCCGCGATGCGCGAGATCGAGCCCAACGTCGGCGGCGTGGCGGCACTGCGTGTGCCGGAAGAAGGCATCGTCGACTATGCCGCCGTCGTGCAGGCTATCGTGACGGAGGCCCGCAAGGCCGGCGTCGTCCTGCGCACCTCGGCGCGCGTGGATCGGGTTGTGCGCGAAGGCTCAGGCTGGCGGGTCGTGAGCCGGGCCGGAGAGGTCCCGGTCGACTTCATCGTCAATTGCGCGGGACTCCACTGCGATCGCGTGAGCGCCCTGGCCGGCGAGGCCCGTTCGACCCGCATTGTCCCGTTTCGGGGCGAATACTATGAGCTGAAGCCCGAGCGGGCGCACCTGGTCCGCCATCTCATCTATCCGGTACCAGACCCGGCCTTCCCCTTCCTTGGGGTGCATTTCACGCGCCTGATCCATGGCGGCGTCGAGGCGGGGCCGAACGCGGTCCTGGCCACGTCGCGCGAAGGCTATCGCAAGACCGACTTCAATCCGGCGGATCTATGGGATGCGCTGACCTTTCCCGGTCTCTGGCGGTTTATGGGCCGGCACGCGGCAATGTGCAGCGCCGAGGTTCGCCGTTCTTTCAGCAAGCGGCTTTTCTGCGCATCGCTGCAGCGCCTCGTGCCGGCGATCACGGCGGCTGATTTGGCCCCCGGAGGCGCCGGAGTGCGGGCCCAGGCCATGACGCCCCAGGGCGAACTCGTGCAGGATTTTGCCTTTATCGAGCGGCCCAATGCGCTCCACGTCCTGAATGCGCCCAGCCCAGCGGCCACGGCCTCCCTCGCCATTGGCGAGGAGATCGCGAAAAATGTGGCCCGGCTGGCGAACGCCTGACGCCGGTCACGAAACCGTCCAGAAGAAATAGTCGCCGGTGTAACCGGCTTCGGCGAACAATTGCCGCCACTCGTCGGCGTGCATCATGGTCTCGGCGGTCAACACCCAGGAGCGCATGGCCTCGTGCTCCTCTTCATTGTGCCAGCCATCCACCATGACGAAGGCATGGCGGCGTTTGACCCGTTCGACCTCGCGGAGCGCCTGCACGCACTCTGTCCGCTTCAGATTGTGCAGGGTATTGATGGTGATCACGAGGTCGAAGGACCGGTCGGGATACGGCAGTTGCTTGGCGTTGCCCACCTGCATGAAGGGCTTGGCCTCAGGCTGGGCGCGCTCGATGGCGTACGCCGAGAGGTCTACGCCCGCGAGACGGGCGCGCGGCATGAGCTTCTGGAAATCCGTCAACATGAAGCCCTTGGCGCATCCGATATCGAGGATCGATGCATCCTCTGGCAACTGGTAGTGATCGCGGAACAGGCGCACTGTGTCCGTCCAGAAACGGGGGTGATAGTTGAACCCGCCGTAGCCGTAGCGGCGGTCTCCATCGAAATATTCGATGCCAAACCGCTTCGAAATTCGGCGGTCCTCCTCGGAGATTTCCGGGCGCATGCCCTTCCGGCTCTTCCCCTTCGGGTAGAGCCGCATCAGGTCGATTTCTTGTCCCATAAGCTGGTTTTTCTAGCGACCGAGCGCCGCACAGATCGTATCCGCCGTGATGCCATGGGCCGCCCGCAAGTCGTCCTGCGAGCCGTAGACGTGGATAAACTGGTCCCGCAGGTGGAGCGACTCGATCTGTGCCCCTGAGCGGCATTCCTGGGCGGCCAGCTTGACCAGGCTGCCCAAACCGCCCGCAGCCACGTGTTCTTCGACGGTGACAACCCGGGTGTAGCGTCCCAGCAGTTCCTTTACCCCGGCGCTGTCGAATGGCTTCATAGTGTGGGCGGAATAAACGGCGGCGCGCTTGCCGGTTTCCTTCTCCCAGAGTGCGGCCGCATCGACACCCAATTTGAGGATCGGTCCGAAACCGATGATGGCGGCGTCGCCGCCGTCCGCAATCCGGCGCAGCTTGCCGAATTCGAAGGGTTCAGGCGCCTGCGCGGTAATCGGCGGTTCACCGGATTTGCCCACCCGCAGGTAAACCGGACCCTTCAGGGTGGCGGCGGCCATGACCGCGGCCTCGACTTCCGGGGGATCGCAGGGAGCCAGGATCGACATATTCGGCAGGCACCCCATGATGGCGATATCCTCGATCGTATGATGGGTGCCTCCCAGCGCTGAATAGGACATGCCGCCACCGATTCCGACGAGAACGACAGGCAAGTTCTGATAGCACAGATCCACCCGCACCTGCTCGAAGGGGCGATAGATGGTGAAATTTGCGATCGTGTAGGTGAAAGGCTTGAACCCTCGCATTGCCAGCCCAGCCGCCACTCCGATCATGGCCTGTTCGGAGATGCCGACGTCCACAAGGCGGGTCGGAAATTCCTTGCGGAAGTCATTCAGACTGGAGGCCGGTGAAATGTCCGCGACGACCAGGAACAGGTTCTTGTGCTGCCGGGCCGCCTCGCAGAATCCCCGGGAGAATGCGTCTCTCATGTGGATCCTCCGGTGTCGGACAGCTCCGTCATGGCCAGGGCGAATTCATCCTTGTTCGGCGACCGGTAGCCCCAAATTGGCTGGTTCTCCATGTAACTGACGCCCTTGCCCTTCACGGTATGAGCCACGAGCGCAAACGGCCGGGTGCGGCTGCGGGAGCCGATCGCCTGGACAATCTCCGCCTGGGAGTGGCCGTCGGCCTCCGCCACTTCCCAGCCAAAAGAGGCGATCTTGGGACCGAGGGGCATCAGGTTGGGGTGGTTGATCGGAATGGAACCCCGGGCGATCGACTTATTGTGATCGACGATCGCGACAATGTTGGTGATGCCCAGAGACGGAGCCAGGAGGAGGGATTCCCAGACTGATCCCTCCATCATTTCGCCATCTCCCATGAGGAGGAAGATCGTGCGCTCCAAGCCAAGTTCCCGGTCGCCACGCGCCAGGCCGACGGCAATCGGCAGGCCGTGTCCGAGCGAGCCGCTGGAGATCTCGACGCCGGGGCGACCCATGTCCGGATGGCCCCCAAAGCGGCTGCCAGTCTGGCAAACGGAATCGAGTTCCTTTGGGCTCATGATTCCCAGCGCTTCCAGGACCGTGTAAAGCGCCATGGCGCCGTGGCCCTTGGACATGAGAAAGGTGTCCTTCGGCTCATTTTCGCGCTGCATGAGCTCAAAATAGCAGCAATCAATCACTTCCAGGCAGGAGAACGCCGCTGCTATGTGCAGGGCGGGCAGCTTCTGCGAAACCTCCAGGATTCGGCGGCGGTAGCGGCGGCAGCGAGCCCTGGCGCTGGCAATCTTATCCGCAGTCATCCCCTGAGAGTCATTTCCCGCAATGTCGCTTGCAAACCAAATTCCAGCGTGGCGGGACGGTGTTGGGGAAAACTTCGGTAGAGTTCCGTGGGATCGCTATACCGATGGGTGATCGCCACGGTTCGCGGCTGGTATTCGATGGTGACGTTTCGACCGCAGAGTTGGGCCACGAGGCCGGCCACTTCCGCAAAGGACGCGAACGTTCCGCTTGAACCGTTGAGCACGCCAATGCTGCGATGCCGCAGGATCAGGCCAACCAACGCTGTCACATCACCAATAAAGACGTGATCGCGCGTTTCCTCGCCGGCGCCAAAGAGCCGGATCTTGCCCTCGGCCAAAGCGGAACCGATGAAGCGATTCGGACCGTAGTTGTTGTGCGTGTTGCCGGGCCCATAGATGACCGCCGGGCGCAGGATGGCATAGGGGATATGGCTGGCCTGCGCCGCCTGCGCGAAGATCAGCTCGCGGGTAACATGCATGAGTCCGTAGAGCTCCTCCGGTGAAGGCGGCAGCGTCTCGGCCAGGGGAGATTGCTGCCAGCCATAGTAGGATTCTGAACTGATATAGATCAGATGCCGGCAGGGCACGGCCGCCAGCGCCTGCGCCAGCTGTTCCGCCATGGAGACATTCTTTATCAGATTCTCGGCATTCAGGCCCTTTTCGGGGGTTAGGCCGGCGGTCATCACCAGGGCATCCTCGGGACGGAGCAACGCCCGCAACCGGCCGACCGCAGTAGGGGCGCTCAGGTCGATATCCCGGCTGGCCACCACGCAGATTTCGATTCCGTCGGCCTGGAGTGACGCCGCGAGCGCGTGGGCGATGAATCCGCGGGCGCCCAGGATTACCACGCGCGCGGGCGGAAGTGGGGAGGCGTTGAGATGGGTCAACATGCTGGAACCCGGGCCGACGTCGCTGCCGGGATGCCCGGCTATCCAAGGAATTCCCTGATGCACTGCTGCACGTAGTCTTGCTGGCCCTCGGTGAGGCCGGGATAGAGGGGCAGGCTGAGGATGGTGTCGCTGAGCTTCTGCGCGACCGGGAAATCTCCGGGACGATAACCGAGCGCTGCGGCCGCCGGCTGCATGTGGATAGGAACCCGATAGTGGGTCAGTGCCTCCACTCCCTTCCCCACGAGAAACGCCTGGAGCGCGTCGCGCCGCTCGGTCCGGATCATATAAGTTTGGTAGACGTGGTATTCGCCCGTAGCCTCCTCAGGGACGCGCACGATGTCGCGCAGGGCGGCGTGGTAGCGGATGGCCAAACGCCGTCGCTCCTCGGTCCAGGCGCTGAGCTTCTTGAGGTTGACCAGCAACAGAGCGGCGTGGAGCTCATCCATTCGGCTGTTGTCGCTCCAAAAATCGCAGATGTCGCGGGTGGACATACCATGGCTGCGGGCCCGCCACAGGCGTAGATGGAGGTCGGGATCGCTCGTTGCGATCAACCCGCTGTCGCCGAAGGTAAAGAGATTCTTGAGCGGATGAAAGCTGAAGGCACTGGCATCTCCCCAGCTGCCGGCGCACTGGCCCAGCAGCTTGGCGCCGACCGCCTGGGCGCAATCCTCAAGGACCAGAAGCCGGTGGCGCCGGGCAATTGCCATGATCTCGGGCATCCGGGCCGGCCGGCCGGTGAGGTGAACGGGAATGACCGCGCGGGTCCGGGACGTGATCGCGGCCTCGAGGGCCGCGGGATCCATGTTCATGTCATCGCCGACATCGGCAAAACGCGGCGTCCCGCCGGCCAGGGCGATCGAGGAGGCGGAGGCCAGGAACGAGTTGGGCACGGTGATGACCTCATCCCCCGGCTGGATTCCCATCTGGCGCAGGGCCACGTGCAGCGCCGCGGTGCCGCTGGAGAAGCCGAGGGCATGGCGGCTGCCGATGAAGGCGGCGATCTGGCGCTCAAACTCGGCCAATTGCGGCCCGAGAATGTACCGGCCACTGTCGATGACGGAATCGAAAGCATGGTGCAACTCCGGCCGAACCTGCCCCACCAGGTGGGGAAAATTGGTATACGGAACCTTAAGTGGAATGGAGGTGCTCATCGGCAGGAAGCGGCGGAAAAAAGGGGGCAGGCGGGCGGAGGCCCGTTGATTATGGCGGCCTTTTTGGGCTCGAACCCCTTTTGCGGTCTCCCGCAATCTGGACCCTCCAGAACAGCCGGAACAGGACCCTGGCCACCCGCATGATGTTTTTCAAGCGCAAGGCGTTGGAGCTGCTGCCAGGCCGTTCCCGATTGTGCATGCCGACTTCGACGTAGCCGTGGCCTCCCTTGACCAGTTGGACCGAGACCTCGGCCAGAAGCCCATGGCCATCCGATGTCATGGGCAGGTTCTGCAGCAGCACCCGTCGATAGACGTTGGCTCCGTTGTAGTATTTGATCCTGAGCCCAAAGGCCAGGTTGAGCAGGGCCGTATAGGTCCGCGAGAGCAGCTGCCGGTGCCAAGGACGATTTTCGCTCAGCAGATAGACCAGCACCAGATCCGCCTTCCCGACTGCGCCGAAAATGTTAGCCAGGTCATCCCGGGAGGTGAGGCCGCCGCCATCGCCCGGAATCCACCAGACGTACTCCATCGTGGCCAGCTGAATTCCCTCCCGATAGCTGTAACCCAGCCCACGGTTGTCAGGATGGTGGACGACCCGCACCCGTCGATTGGCCAGCGCCAGCTGGTCGGCGATCGTTCCTGTCTGATCCCGGCTCCCGTCGTCGATAATCAGCAATTCGTAGTCCGCAAAGAAAGGGCCCAGCAGGCCGGTCAGCGTCTCCACCGTCGAGCGCAGCATGGCCTCCTCGTTCAGGGCGGGAATGACGATCGAGAGCGACGGTTGCGGTGAACCCATGGGGTGGCGGCCAGATGTCCGGGAGGAGGCGTGGGAACTCAGCGTAGAAACGGAGGCGGCACGTGGTAGGTGCACCGACGATCCCCCATTTCCAGGCGCGTCTTGACCACGTGCGCCAGCGGGAGCGGCAGGGCGATAAAGATATTGCTGGCGGCGGCCACCTCCGTCGGATGCAGGATCGGGCGGCCGAGATGGGACTTGCCCGCGCGGCCGGGGTCCTCATCGACGAAGAACTTGACCGCGCCGCCCAGCTCGCTGGCTAGCCAGGTCGCGGCAATCGAGGAACCGAACAATCCAAAATCTTCCAACGCCGCGGTGGCGCGGGCGGCAGCCACGACCGATTGCAGCCATGCCAGACTGCGCCGGGCGGATCCGGCGCCCGCTCCCGTCCCGGCCAGCGGGCTTCCCGCGGCGGACGGCCCTGCACGACGAGCGAGCGAGGTGAGTTCCTTCGGCACCCAATCCGTCGTCACGGCATCAACCTGAAAACCGGCTTTCCGCAGAAGAGCAGCCAGCGTCGGTCCGGTGAAATGGGTGCAGTGATCGGCGATTAGCAGGTCGAATGGATTTTGGAGGTGGTCCGGAACCTCCACGAGGAGCCTTCCGTCCGGCGCCAGCTTCTCCCGCAGCTGGGCGAGAAGATCGAGGGGGGTGGGGATATGCTCCAGCGCATGTATGGCGGTGATGAGATCGAAATTGCCCGGGATTTGCTCGGGTGGGCACACGTACAGCGCCTCGACTCCAGGCAGGCCTTCGACCCTGGCCCGATATTTGTCGTTCAATTCGGTCCCAGCCAATGACCAGCCGGGGACCTGGGAATGGAACGCGTCGAGGAAGGCGCCGTTGCCGCAGCCGACGTCGAGGAGCCGGCCATGGGGGGGAAGGGGCAGGGATCGGCGCAGGCGTTCGACCAGGCCGCCGGACCGGCGCAGCGCCCCGCCCGAACTCTGATCGAACACCGCCTGCTCGACCCCATCGCTTTGGTGATAGATCGAATAGTCGGCGTAGATCCGCCCGATCTCCCGACGCCATTCGGCATCAATCACCTTTTGGATGCAGTCGCAGGACCGGCAAACCCCCAGCTGTCCGCCGGCGGGCCAGGGCTTGCAGTCGGAGGTGACCCGGTGAAAGGCGCCGTACCCGGCGATCATCTCGACGGCTGGGGCGGCGCAAAGGTGGCAGCGGATAACCCGGGCGGCGAGCGGAGCGGAAAGCCGCAGCCGCCCCAGCTTGCGACGATAGGCGGCATAGCTCAGGCGCCGGGTGAAGATTCCCGCGAGCGTCAGGCCGGTGGAGAACAGGTTATGCAGGTTCAGGGGCGTGGCCTTCTGGTCCTTCTCGACGTGCACGCCCACGACGGCCACCTCAGCAAAGGACGCCCCCTCGGCCAAAAGCTGCGTGATCAGGTCGGCGAGAAACCCGGTGAAACCGTGGTTGTGCGGACTCCAGCGCATAGCCTGCTGGCGGCGGCAGAGGACGCTGCCGTTGTAGTAACGGAGCCTGAAGCCCGAGAGCCCATTGACCAGGCCGGTGTAGCAGCGCGAGAGGGCGAGTCGAAACGCGCTCTTGCCGGCGACGTCGGGGTAGTAGGGGATCACGAGGTCGACCTGGCCGGCGAGCGCTAGCAGGCGCACCTGGGTTTCCACGGGCTCCGTATTGTCGCCCCAGACCAGGCGAAAATATTCGCCCCGGCCCCGAAAGGCGGCTTCGACGAAAGAATAGGCCACGCCGCAGTTCGCCGGGTTGCGGTGGAGATGGATGGGCATTTCGGGATGGGCGGCCCGATAGCGTTCAACAACCTCATGGGTGCCATCGGTCGAGCCGTCGTCGACCACCAGCACCTCATAGCTCCGGCCAAGTTGCAGCATGGCCTGGCGCACGGTTTCCAGCGTGCCCTCGACCCTCGGCGCCTCGTTCAGGCAGGGAACGAACAGGGTGAAGTCGATGGAAGGATCCGATCCCGAGGGCGTCATGACCGAGGCTGATAGAAGGCCTGGATCGAGTCGGCCATATAGTCGACCTGGGCCTCATCCAGGTACTGATGCATCGGGAGCGTGATCAGGCGCGCCGCCTGCCATTCCGTGCGGGGCAGCGATCCCGGGTGGTACCCCAGGTTGGCGGCGGCCGGTTGGAGGTGCAGTGGGACGGGATAGTGAATCTTGGCTTCGACGCCCCGGGCCAGCAGGTGAGCCATCAAGGCATCCCTTCGCTCAAAACAGGCGATGTAGAGGCTGAGCGTTTCGCGGTACCCGGTCGGGCGCGGGGGGAGCGTGACGTTCGGCGCCAGCGGGCGCAGTTTCTCGTCCAGGAGGCGGGCCAATTCGTTGCGGCGCGCCACGCTCTGGGGCACCGTGTCCAGGACCCGGCTCGCCACGATGGCCTGGATCGGCTGGAGCCGCATGTTGACGCCCCAGAACTCGATGTGATCGCGATCCACCATGCCGTGGTTTCGGTATTTCTTCATCCAGGCATGGAGCTGGTCATCGTCGGTGCACACCATCCCGCCGTCGCCCATGACGTGAAGCGGTTTGAGAGGATGCATGCTGAAGCAGCCGAGGCGGCCGACGGTGCCGGGATGGCGCCCGTGCACGGAACCGCCGGTTCCCATGCACGCATCCTCCACCACGCCCAGGCCGTGTTTTTGCGCGATCTCGGCCAGGCGGCCCATGTCGGGCGAGGCGCCCGCCCAATGAACCGGAAGGAGGGCACGCGTGCGGGGCGTGATCGCCGCGGCTGCGGCCTCGGGAGCCATCTGGTAGCGGTTGTCCACATCGACGAAGACGGGTTTTGCACCCACCGCCACGATGGCCCCGGCCGTGGCAAAAAAGGTCGCGGCGACGGTGATGACCTCGTCGCCCGGGCCGATGCCCAGCGCCTTCAGCGCGAGCACCAGGGCATCGGTGCCGGTATTCGTGCCAATGACATGTCGGGAGCCGATGAAGGCCGCGAATTTTTGCTCGAATGCCTCAACATAGGGACCGAGGGTGAACTCCGTGCTGCCAATCAACGCGCGCCAGTCGGAGATGTAAGCCTCAGGGTCGGCAAACTGGATCGGCAGGTAGTTGTAGGGAACGCGCATCAATCGTTCGAAATGGGCGGAAAATGCTGCATAGGACGGCGATACAAGTTATTGAATTCAGCTCTGGCAAGCGTCGCGTGCAGCCAGCGCGAGGTCCCAGACGCGCGTCAGATAATCGCGCCGCGGAAGCCGCTCGGCCTCAGCCCGGAGGATAAACTGCATGGCCTGGCCTTCGCGGCATTCGATGCGCTGTCGGCCGTCATAACGGTCCCAGAAAAAAAGCATGCGAAAATCGCCCGGGTAACCGAGCTCATTGGCGTGAAATTCGGCCAGTGGTCGCGGGGACGAGCACCGATAGCAGGTCTCCTCCTCGAACTCGCGGGCGGCGGCCCGGTCGGGAGTTTCACCGGTGTCGGCATGTCCACCCGGTACCACCCAGATACCTGGATCGGAAATACCGGGTTTGTCATCCCGCAATTGCAAGAGGGCGGCGCCGTCGCCGCGCAAAAGGACAATGCCGCAAACAAGGGCGCTCAAGGGAGGAAGGGGGCGCTCACGCCGGGGATGGTAAAGGCGCCGACCGCAATTTGCGGACAAGCACAATGGGGAATAGCAACCAGCCCGCCAGGCCGCCCCAGTAGGCCAGGCGGACGGTGAGGGGTGCGACATAGTCGAGTGCCAGGGCGTGCTCCCCGGCCTCGAGCGCCACGATCACCAGGCCATCCTTGGACGCGCCGACCGGGACCGGTCGCCCATCCACGCGGGCCTCATACCCCGGCACGAAAAGGCGCGGAGTTTCAAGGTAGGCGG